>JAITHH010000064.1 GCA_031280065.1 Treponema sp.
CTGGTGATGATCCTCACCCCCCTGCTTACCATGCGGCTCATGTCCGAGGATAAGCGGCACAAGACCGACCAGGTCCTGCTTTCCGCGCCGGTGAGCCTGACGGCGATTACACTGGGGAAATTCCTTTCCGCCGCCCTGGTGTATACCGCGGGCATATCCGTTACCCTGGTATTCGCCGTGGTATTCAGCGCCTTTGTGCGGGTGCAGTGGGCCCTTATCTGGGGGAATTACATCGCCCTCCTGCTCATGGGCTGCTCGTTCATCTCCATCGGGCAGTGCATCTCCTCGCTGACCGAGAACCAGGCCATCGCCGCCATCGGCGGGTTCGCCGCCATGTTCGCCGTGTTCCTGCTGGACGCGATTCCTTCTATTATACCGCATCCGCTGGCGCAGAAAATCATCGAGGGCGTTTCCTTTACCAAACGCTACAGCCCCATCACCATGGGGATTCTCGATCTGGCCAATCTGTTCTTCTTTATCAGCGTGTGCGCCGTGTTCCTCTTCCTCACCACCCGGGTGCTGGAAAAACGGCGCTGGGCGTAAGGGGGAGGCGCGTATGTTCAATGGTCTTTTGAAAAGCCGTGCCGTCCGGTACGGGACGGTTTCCACGCTGATCACCGTTCTGGTGATCGCGCTGCTGGTAACGCTCAACGCGGCGCTGACCTTCCTGTTCAAGAAGTACCCCCTGCGCATCGATTTGACGCGGGACAAGGTGTTCGAATTGTCGGAAGATACGGAGGAATTTCTTTCGGGCCTCGCGGCTGATGTGGATGTGTTCATCTTAAACTCGGAACCGGGGTTCAGCGCCAGCAGCCCTGCCGTATACTTTACCCAGGCCAACGAGGTGCTCCGGCGCTACGCCCAGCATTCCTCCCGCATACGGATAAGCTACGTTGACCTGCTGCGGAATCCCGATTTCGCCTCCCGCTACCCCGATGTGTCCCTCTCGGTGAATGACATTCTGCTCTCCTCCGGCGGGCGCAGCCGCGTGATCCGGGCGCAGGACCTGTTCAACATTCAGAGTTCGTACTACGGCAGCCGGGTGCTTTCGTCAAAGGCCGAGCAGACCATGACCTCGGCGCTCCTGTCCCTGACGGGCGTGGAGAAGACCCTGGTGTCGGTGATAAACGGCCACGGCGAGGAAAGTATCGCCGCTTTCCTCGATCACCTGTCCCTGAACGCCTTTGAGTATGTTACCCAGAACCTCCTCACCGAGGAGATACAGCCCGGTGTCTCGCTGGTTATTCTGGCCGCCCCTTCCCGCGACTTGAGCGAAGAGGAACTGCGGAAGCTGGACGGGTTTCTTGCGGGCGGGAAGAACAAGACGGTGTTCTATCTGGCTTCGGCGTCCCAGCAGCCGCTGCCGAATCTGGCTTCCTTCCTGGCTGAGTGGGGCATTGCCGTCGGGGAGGGCACGGCCTTTGAAACGGACGCGGCGCGGCTGCTGGGAAATAATCCGTATCTTTCCATCGCGGACTATGGGGAGGAGGAATATTCCAAGAACGCCGCCGAAAAGGGGCTCCTGCCGGTAACGGTTCAGTCCCGTCCGCTCACGGCGCTGTTTGAGCAAAAGCTGTACCGGACGGTGATTCCCCTGCTGCGGCTGTCTCCCCGGTCGGGGGTGCGCCCCGCGAACACGGTCATTGACTGGCAGCCGTCCCCGGCGGATTTGACCGGCGATGTTCCGGTACTGCTGTTAAGCCGTTCTCTCCAGACCGGCAGGTCCGGGTCGCTGGAACAGACCAACGTGCTGGTGAGCGGCTCGATATTCAGCCTGGACCAAAGCATTTTGAGCGGGCCGAATATCGCCAATGCGGGTTATTTCTTGGATATTCTGGGGAATCTGGCGGGCCGGGAACGGTCGGTTTGGGTTGCCGATAAGACCCTGGGGTTCTCTCAACTGGGGATTGCCGCGGGCCATGTGATCGTACTCGTGCTGGTCTTTATGGCGCTTCTGCCCCTGGGGACGCTTATTTTCGGCGTGGTTGTCTGGCTGCGGCGCCGGCACCGTTAAAAATTAAGAATATGGGGGGCCGGGGGCCCCCCACGCCCCCCGGAAAGTTGCGGCGCGTCTGATTCAAAAAGGGAGATTGTTTTGAGCAAGAGAATTGTTACGCTATTTGCGCTTATCGTTGCGGCGGCGCTGTTGGGCGCTCTTACGTTCTGGTTGAGCCGGGAAACGCCGGAGGCAGCCGCTCCGTCAGCCGCCTCCGATCCGCCCGCGTATATCACTGAAGGCGCGGTCCGCTCTATCGCGGTGCGGAACGCGGAGGGCGCTTTTACTGTGTACGCCGGTGAGGAGGGGCCCGCGATTGCCGGCATGGAAGGGTTTCCCCTGGATACAGCCGCCCTCTCATCCCTTTTAAGCCGCCTTTCCCGGCTCCGCTCCGAGGGGCTTCTGGAGGAGGTTCAAAGCCGGGAGCCCTTTGGCCTGGACACGCCCCGAGCCGTCCTCAGCGTTGAGCTCGAAGACGGGACGCGGCGGGAATTGCTCATCGGCAGTGACGCGCCTGACGGCAGGAATATCTATGTGGACGCGGGTGAAGCGGGAACGGTGCGTTTGGCCGCCTCGTATGACCTGCGGGACTTCCTGCGCTGGGACCTGGACTTTGTGGAC
Organism: Treponema sp.; assembly: GCA_031280065.1. Next base: position 2,618 of record JAITHH010000064.1, read on the forward strand.
AAGGCCGTCAGTCCCGCCCTGCCGGACAGCCAAGGGGAAGCGCCGCTCGAAGGGATCGAGCTGGGGGGCCAGGTTCGGGGGAAGGAGCCGGTAACGCTTGTCTACCGGGAGCAGACCGGCGGCGCCATCCTGGCGGCGAGCCCCTACCGCATTACCGCGCCGATTGACGCGGGTCTGCATAACGAGCGGGGGATGAAGGTCCTCGAAGCCCTTTTCGGCATACAGGCTGAGGGGGCTGCAGCGCTGTCCCCGGACGCGGCTGCCCTGGCGCGTTACGGCCTGGACCGGCCCTATTCCACGGCGCGGGTATGGGGGACGCTGGGAAACGGCCTGGGGGGATTCAGTCTGCGGGCCTCCGCTCCCGATGGGGAGGGCCGGGTGTACCTCATGCGGGACGGGCTCGACATCGTATTCACCGCGCGGGCGGCGCAACTGCCCTGGCTTGACCGGGGCTTCTTCGATCTGATGGAACGGATGATCATTCTCCCCCACATTGACCGGGTGGCTGGGGTGGACATTGCGCGGTCGGGGGCGAATACCGTTACCTTTGCCCTTTCCGGCGAGGGGGACGAGCTTACCGTTACTTCAGGCGGGACAGCGGTTGACACGGCGATTTTCCGCACGTTTTACCAAACGCTGTTGAGCGCCATGTACGACGAATACCATGACGCGCCGCTTCCGGCGAGGGCCGCGCCCCAGGCGGAGTTCGTCTACCGCTACCGGGAGGCGGGGAAAAGCCCGGACCGGGTGTCCTTTTATACGGGGACGTCCCGGCGGATGCTGGTATCGCTTAACGGCGGCAGACCCTTCTTTGTGTACACGGCTTATCTTGACAAGGCGCTGGCCGACTGCGCCCTGGTACTGGAAGGCAAGAAAGTATTGCCGTATCTGTAGGGAACCGCGCACCGCTCAAGCTAAAGCCTTCGCGCATCTGGCTAATATGGGGCATAGCGAGCGCTACGCCGTGCCGCACAGTCCAGGTCAACGCCCTGCGGTCTCGTTTGAATGCTGACTTGCCTCGGGGTCTATGGAAATGGGTAGCAATGTACTACAAAACAATGGGCGAAAAAGGCGGCGAGGAACGGCTCCTGGCTTTATCAACGCCGTGATTCAGAGCGCGGAGCAACTAACGCTTTCGGGAGCGCAAACAGCGCAGGCGGTTCAAGCGGCGGAAAGCGCCCTTGCGGAGACGGTAATTCACTATAGAACTTGCCCCCTCTTCCATGGTGATTGTCAGGCTGCGGGGAAATGCCGGGTAAGGAAAGAGTATGAACAAACAGGCTGCTTTTGTTTTCGCACTTATATACTTAGGTAGCATAAACTTTTAATATCCTACTAATCCTATATATATTCAAAATAATGGATTTTCACACTTCTCCTCGCCTGAAAAATATGTCTCTCCCGAAAAAAATAAATTAATTCACGGGTAAAAAATTAATTTATTAAAACTTAGAAAACCACGGCCTTTGGCCGTGGTTATGTACTGATGGTTATACCGTAAGAAAAGCAGGAAGGCAGGGCAGGGGGGCAGCAAGCGATTATTTCTAGTAAAGCATCTAGTGGAAACAACTCAAAACCTGGTGCTTGGAACGGTGGAACCCAAGAAAAGCAGGAAAGTTTTAAGGCTCCTTTTAGGGGCCGCTATTCAAGCCCCCACCTTTGGTGGGGGTTGTTGACTATGGATAATTTAACTATCCCTTCAATTCATTTATATTCAAATATAAATATTGGGGCTGATCCGGCAATGCCGCCCGCCGCAGCCTTTCGATTGAAGACATTAGCTGGTTTTTTACA
>JAITHH010000058.1 GCA_031280065.1 Treponema sp.
CAGGAGGCTTCATCCGCGTTTTCAGGCGATGTGCTGAAAGAGGCGCTTCCCGGCCTGGTCAAAGGATGGGCTTCCGGGGCTGAAACCCTGGACGTGATCCTCCCCGAAGGCGAACTGCGCGCGCTGGATGCCTATTTTCAGGATAAGCTGGCGGCGGAATTCAAGCGGGGTCTGGAACTCAAACCCGACCGCAACTTGGCCGCCGGATTCCGTATCGCCAACAAAGACGGGTCCGCCTATTACGACTTTTCCGCGGACGCGGTGGTGGAACTCCTTTCGGCGTACCTCAACCCCCGGCTGGCGGAAATCTTGAAAGATTCGGCAAAAGGAATATAACAAAGTGGGCTCCTACTATTATCTGGCGGCCCAGCTTCCCTATCTCGTATACGGACAGACCCCGCCCATGACTTCCGCCGCTTTCCGGGAACTGGCCGGTTCGCTGTTGGATAAGGAAGACGCGGCGTTGCTGGATGCGGTAGGACTGGACTCCGGCGCCGGCGGGGAGGGCCCGGCTTATGCGGAGGACGCTCCGGCCTCGGGCAGCGGCTTTATTGACCGCTGGCGGGAATGGGAGCGGGCGCTGCGGCTGAACCTGGCCCGGTACCGCGCCGGAAGGCTCAAACGGGACGGGGGCGCGTCTGCGGAGCCGCCCGCTCATCCGGCGGACGCGGCTGCGGCGGTCAAGGCGGCGGCGGCGCTGGATTCCCCCCTGGAAGCTGAGTTCCTGTTGGATAAAGCCCGCTGGGACGCGGCAGATCACTTTCAGGGAATTGACTGGTTTGACAGGAATAGCATTTACGCCTATCTGCTCAAGCTGCTCCTGTTGGAACGGCGGGCGGCATTTCAGGTTGAAGAAGGATTTGCGGAATATAAAGCACTCTACGCTTCCATTCTGGATCGCGTACAGTCCGTGGGAGAAGCGAAATGACCGGAACAAAAGGCACGGTGGTAGCCGTTAACGGCAATATGGTAAGCGTCCGTTTTGACGGCGCCGTTTCCATGAACGAAGTCGGTTATGTCAAGGTTGCCGATAAGCGGCTTAAGAGCGAGGTGATCCGGATCCGGGGGAATATTTCCCAGCTCCAGGTGTTTGAGATTACCAAGGGAATCGCCGTCGGGGACCAGGTGGAGTACACCGGCGATATGCTGTCGGTGGAAGTGGGGCCCGGTCTGCTGGGCCAGGTCTATGACGGCCTGCAAAACCCCCTTCCCCAGTTGGTGGCGGCGGCGGGCAGCTTCCTTGAACGGGGCGTGTACCTGGACCCGCTGTCTACAGACAAGGCGTGGGAATTCACCCCGGCGGTCAAGGCGGGAGACGCGGTGGAACGGGCCGATACCCTGGGCACGGTGATGGAGGGGGCCTTTACCCACCGTATCATGGTGCCCTTTGGCTTGTACGGGGCGTATACTGTAGCTTCTATTAAAGGCGCGGGTTCGTATAAGCTGCGGGACGCTATCGCCGAACTGAAAGACGAAAAAGGCAATGTGATTCCCGTCTCGCTTTCGTTCCGTTGGCCGGTCAAGCGCCCGGTGGACTGCTTTCAGGAGCGGCTGAAACCCCGGGATCCCATGGTTACGCGGGTCCGCCTGATCGACACTTTCTTTCCGGTGGCGCGGGGCGGGACGTATTGTATTCCGGGGCCTTTCGGCGCCGGGAAGACCGTGCTCCAGCAGATCACCAGCCGTCACGCGGACGTGGATATTGTAATCGTGGCGGCCTGCGGCGAGCGGGCCGGCGAAGTGGTGGAAACCCTCAAGGAATTCCCCGAATTGACCGACCCCAAGACCGGGCGTTCCCTCATGGAGCGGACGATCATCATTTGTAATACCTCTTCTATGCCCGTGGCGGCACGGGAAGCGTCGGTGTACACCGCTGTAACCCTCGCCGAATACTACCGCCAGATGGGGCTGCACGTGCTTTTGCTGGCGGACTCCACGAGCCGCTGGGCCCAGGCCATGCGGGAAATGTCGGGCCGCCTGGAGGAGATTCCCGGCGAAGAAGCCTTCCCCGCGTACCTTGAATCCACCATCGCCAGCTTTTACGAGCGGGCGGGCATTGTGCGGCTCAAGGACGGTTCAATTGGGTCGGTCACCATTGGCGGCACGGTCAGTCCGGCGGGCGGCAACTTCGAGGAGCCCGTTACCCAGGCCACGCTCAAGGTAGTGGGCGCGTTCCACGGCCTTTCCCGCGAACGTTCAGACGCCCGGAAGTTCCCCGCCATCCACCCGCTGGATTCCTGGTCCAAGTACCGGGGCATCATCGACAGCGCCAAGGTGAAGTACGCCCACGCCTTTATGCGGCGGGGCAACGAAGTCGAGCAGATGATGAAGGTCGTCGGCGAAGAGGGCACGAGCATCGAGGACTATGTGGTGTACCTCAAGGGGGACCTGGTGGACGCGGTTTACTTCCAGCAGGACTCGTTTGATCCGGTGGATTCATCGGTCAGTCCTGACCGGCAGAAGCATATCTTCGCCATTCTCCTCAATATTCTGGCTTCCCAGTTCTCGTTCCCCGATAAGAACGAGGCCCGGACCTGGTTCAACCGGCTGCGGCAGAAATTCCTGGACTACAACGGCTCCGATTGGCAGAGCGAGCGGTTTTTCAGCCTGCAAAAGGAAGTCGAGGCCACGGTGGCCCAGCAGTCGCTGGGGCTGGACAAGACGGCTGAGAAGGTCTTGGCGTAGGGCGCGGCGGGTTGTTCATGTTCGATTTACGGTACGGCATTTTAACCGGACAAAACAGGGGTTAGTATGAAAAAGGTATATAGCAAGATTGAATCCATTACCGGAAGCGTCATCACCGTCCGGGCCGAGGGCATTCGCTACGGGGATCTCGCCGAAGTGGACACCGTGTTTGGAACCTCCCTGGCGGAGGTGAACCGGCTGCAGGACGACTTGGTTTCCCTCCAGGTGTTTGCGGGGGGGCGGGGTATTTCTACCGGCGATACGGTGCGCTTCCTGGGCCATCCCATGCGGGTGCCTTTCTCGGAAGATTTGTTGGGCCGGGTGTTTTCCGGTTCGGGGACTCCCCGCGACAAGGGGCCGGGGCTCTATGAGAACCTGATTCCCATCGGCGGCCCGTCGGTGAATCCCGCGCAGCGCATTGTCCCCCGGAACATGATCCGGACGGGAATTCCCATGATCGACCTTTTCAACACCCTGGTCGTTTCGCAGAAACTTCCGGTCTTCTCGGTTTCCGGGGAGCCGTACAACGATCTGCTGGCGCGGATCGCCATGCAGGCGGAAGTTGACGTGATCATCCTGGGGGGCATGGGGCTTAAATACGATGACTATCTCTTCTTCAAGGATACCTTGGAGGAGGGCGGGGCCCTTTCGCGGACGGTGATGTTCGTCCATACGGCTTCTGATCCCACGGTTGAGTGCTTGATGATCCCCGATATGTCCCTGGCCGTGGCCGAGCAGTTCGCCTTGCAGGGGAAGGACGTGCTGGTTCTCTTGACCGACATGACCAACTTCGCGGACGCGATGAAAGAAATCTCCATTATCCAGGAGCAGGTTCCCTCGAACCGTGGCTATCCGGGCGATTTGTACAGCCAGCTTGCCAGCCGCTACGAGAAGGCCGTTGACTTTGAGGGCGCCGGTTCCATCACGGTACTGGGGGTAACGACCATGCCCGGCGATGACGTAACCCACCCGGTGCCGGACAACACGGGCTATATCACCGAGGGGCAGTATTACCTCAAGAACGGGCGCATCGAGCCCTTCGGTTCGCTGTCGCGGCTGAAACAGCAGGTAAACGGGAAGACCCGCGCCGATCACCGGGCGCTCATGGACGGGATGATCAAGCTGTACTCGGCGTACCGGGACACGCTGGAAAAGAAGGCGATGGGCTTTATCATGACGGCCTGGGACGAGAAGCTCCTCAAATACGGCGAGCTGTTCGAGAGCAAGATGATGGATCTGTCGGTGAATATTCCCCTGGAAAAGGCCCTGGACTTGGGCTGGGAAATTTTGGCCGATTGTTTTGAGCCGGAAGAAACAGGACTGCGGACCGAGCTGATTTCCAAGTTCTGGCCGGGCGAAAAAGCCTAGCGCTTTTGATGAGGGACTATGGCAAAGATAAAGCTGACCAAAAACGAGCTTAAGAAACAGAAAGATTCTCTTAAGATGTATCAGCGGTATTTGCCAACCCTGATGCTCAAAAAGCAGCAGCTTCAGGGGGAGATCCGGATCACGGAACTGCGGATCAAGGAACTGCGCAGCGAGAAGGATCATTTGGACGAGTCTTTTAAGTCCTGGGTGGCGGTATTCGGCGAGCGGGGCGTTTTTACCCCCGGTATTCTCCAGATTACCCGGATCAAGACCGCCCAGGGGAATATCGCGGGGGTGGCTATCCCCCTTTTTGAGGGCGCTGAATTTGAGACCGCGCTCTATGATTTGGCCCGGACGCCGCTCTGGCTGGATATTGCCGTGGAGAAGATGAAGCAGGTGATCCTTTTGGACCTGGAAGCGCAGATCGTAGAGGAGCAGCGCAGGCGGCTTGACCGGGAATTGCGGGTTACAACCCAGCGGGTCAACCTGTTCGAGAAGATCAAAATCCCCGAAACGCGGGGAAACATCAAAAAAATTCAGGTGTATTTAGGCGATCAGCAGACTTCCGCGGTGGTGCGGGGAAAGATCGCCAAGAGCGGATTGGAGAGGGCAGCGACATGATAGTACCCATGAAGAAGGTGTGCCTGATCGTTCAGGATAAGGTCCAGGAAGAAGCCCTTACTAAGCTGCGCGAGATTGGCGTAGTGCATCTGGAAAAGAAGGACGCTGCTTCCGCCGGTCTTTCCAAGGCGCTTGAACGCAAGGCCAGGGTGGAAAACGCCCTTAATCTCCTGCGGCCCTTCAAAGCGCCGAAGCAGTCCGCCGGTTCCGAAGGCGGGGAGCGGCGGACTGGTCCTTCAGGGCGGCGCGCCACTGACCAGGCGGACGCGGGGGCGCAGGGGCCCTATTCGCTGGACGCGATTGACGCCCCGGCGCGGCCTGATCTGGCGGCGTTAATCGGGGATGTGGGCCGGGAAATCAAGGCGCTGCGGGACCGGCAGGTGTTCCTGGTACAGGAATGCACCCGCGTCCAGGCGTGGGGTGAATTCGATCCCCGGTCGGTTCAGGCATTGGCGGAGAAGGGGTTGCCGCTTTTCTTCTATGAACTAACGCCCGCCGATTTTGCGGTCTTGCCGGAGGATGTGCGGTATATCCGTATGGGCGAGGACAAGAGCCGGGTGTACATTGTGGTTTTTGGCGCGGAAATTCCCGGCGTTTCTCCGTTTGTCCTGCCTGAAAAGTCCCTCGCGGGAATGAGGCGGGAGCAGGAGGAGATCAGGGCGCGGATAACGGAGCTTGAGGGGCGGCTGGAACGGTTTGTTGACCGGCGGCCCCATTTGGTCAAGGAGATGGCGGCGGTTCAGCAGGATATTGACTTTGAGGCTGCGCGGGGGGCGCTGGAACGCATTGACGATATTCCCCCGCAATTCGCCTGTTCGTATCTCATGGGTTATGCGCCGCAGGAAGATATTGGGGTTCTCAAGCGGGCTGCGGCGGAACATGGCTGGGCGTTTTGGGCCGATGATCCGGGGCCCGATGATCCGGTTCCCACCAAGTTGAAGAACAACCGGCTGGTGAGCCTCCTGTACCCGCTTACGGATTTCCTGGAAGTGGTGCCCGGCTACAACGAGGTGGACATTACCGGCTGGTTCCTGCTGTTCTTCTGCGTGTTCTTTGGGATGATCTTCGGGGACGCGGGCTATGGGCTTCTGCTGTTTTTCATTGCCCTTATCGGGATACTCAAGACCGCGAAGAAGGGCGTTCCCGCAGGGCTCAAGATGCTCATGCTGCTCAGTATTTCCAACACGGTCTGGGGCGTTTTGACCTGCACCTGGTTCGGGGTCGAGGCGGCCACGCTCCCCCAGATTTTCAAGGATATTTCCCTGCCCTTCATATCCGGCGCGAACCCGGATGAGGCTTATGTCAGCCAGAACTTGCAGGTCTTCTGCTTCTCCCTGGCGCTCCTGCAGTTGAGCATTGCCCATCTCAAGGGAATCATGCGGAACATTAAGTCCCTCAAGGTTTTAGGCGAGGTGGGGTCTCTGGCGATGCTCTGGGGAATATACCCGCTGGTCCTGTACTTGGTGGTGAGCAGCGTCCGTTTTCCCTTCCTTGAAGGGGATTCCCTCAACGTTGTGCTGGGGCTGGTAGGGGGCGGCTTTGCCTTGGGCTTCATATTCGCCAACTACGAGGGCAGTATCGGGCGGTCGATTGTGACCAGCTTGAAAAACATCATTTCCGTTGTGCTGGGAGTTACCAACGTGTTCTCCGACATCATGTCCTATATCAGGCTGTGGGCGGTTGGGCTCGCGGGGGCTTCCATATCCGCAACGGTGAATACCATGGCGGGCCCCCTGCTGGGGAATTTCCTGGTGTTCCTGGGGATCATTCTGTTGGTATTCGGACATGGGCTCAATATCGTGTTGAACGTACTGTCCGTACTCGTTCATGGTGTCCGTCTCAATACGCTGGAATTTTCAGGGCATATTGGGCTGACATGGTCAGGTACCGCATATAGACCGTTCGCTGAAACGGCTAGAAAATAATGGTTTGCTCAGGCGAATCGTAAACGTAATAGAGGAGTAGAGCATGGACAATTTAGGGTTGTTAGGGGCCGGTTTAGTGATGGGTATTGCCGCGCTGGGTTCCGCATTGGGGATCGGTATCGCCGGTCAAGCTACAATCGGGGCATGGAAGAAGTGCTATGCCGCCAACAAATCGGCTCCGATGACGCTGCTTACCTTTGCGGGAGCGCCGTTAACTCAGACCTTCTACGGGTTTATCCTGATGCAGCAGATTAAAACCGCTGCGGCGCTGAATCCGGGCAGCGGCTGGCTGTATATCGGCTTCGGCATCGGTTCCGGCCTGGCAATGGCTTTCTCGGCTATCGCTCAGGGTAAAGCGGGGGCTTCCGCCGCTGACGCGCAGGGAGAAACCGGCAAGGGTTTTGCCCAGTATATCGCGGTGGTTGGTATCTGCGAGACCGTCGCGCTGTTTGCGATGGTTCTTTCCATGACCAGTCTCGCCTAAATAAGCGGGGGGCCAGGCCCCCGCGCCTTCTCCGCTCACCGGCGGCGCTTGTTGCGCGGCAGGTGGTTTCATGGGATGGGGAGGCGCGGGGGCTTTAATGAGGGGCGCGGGACGGCCCTCCAAAGTTTTCCTCTTATATGTCTTCAGTGGTAAAGATCGGCAGTTCCCTCAGTATCGGGGGCAATTCTCCCGTGGTTATTCAGACCATGTGGAAGGATCCCCTCTCGTATAGTGATCTTGAGGGAAGCGTGAAACGTATACACGATCTCGCTGCAATGGGCTGCGGGCTCCTCCGGTTTGCCGCGCCGGATATGTCCTCTGTAGAGGTTCTGGGTGCGCTCGCTTCGCTGGTTTCCATGCCCCTGTCAGCGGATATTCACTTTGATTACCGCATCGCCCTGCGCTGCCTTGACTTCCCCATCGCTAAAATCAGGATAAATCCCGGAAACATCGGGGGCCGCAAGCAGGTGGAGGCGGTGCTTTCCAAGGCCGCCGCCAAAGGGGTTCCCATCAGGATCGGGGTAAACGGGGGCAGTCTGCCCCGTGATCTCAGGGCGCGGGTTCAAGACGGGAGTCTGGGGCGGGCCGAAGCCCTGGCCGAGGCCGCCGAACGGGAATTGGCGGTTTTCAAAGAATTCGATTTTCAGCAGGTTCTCGTCTCTATGAAAGCCTCCTCGGTTGCCGATACTATAAAGGCGAACCGGATGCTGGCGCAGCGGAGCGATGTTCCGCTCCATATCGGCGTTACCGAGGCGGGGCCGCTGATTGCGGGCGTAACGCGGAATACGGCGGCGCTCTATACCCTGCTGACCGAGGGGATTGGCGACACGATCCGCGTTTCCCTTTCGGACACGATGGAGAACGAGGTGATCGCGGGCCGTGAGATTCTGCGTACGGTGAGCGGAGGAGGGGAGGCCGGGCGATGCGCGAGCGGAGGGGTAACGATCATCTCCTGCCCCCGCTGCGGCAGAAACGGCTTTGACACGCACGGCTTTACCGAACGGTGGCGGGATTATCTCTACAAACTGGATAAGAACCTTACCATTGCGGTGATGGGCTGCGCGGTAAACGGCCCGGAAGAGGCCCGGCACGCCGATCTGGGGATCACCGGCGCGGGAAACAAGGCGCTGCTCTTCCGCCGGGGAACGGTGATTCGTACTATAGACGCGGCGGACGCGGACGGGGTATTTCGGGAAGAGCTGGAGAAACTATGAGGCAAAGACAGGCATGGACGTTAAGCGCGGCGCTGCTCCTTTTTTCCGCTCCCCTGTGGGCGCAGCGGGAGGTTCAGCGGCCTTTTTGGTATATTTTGGAGCAGGGGAAGCTGGCGTTTAGAGCCGGGGCCTATGGCGAAGCCCTGGCATCGTTTGAACGGGCCCGGGACCTGCGGCGGGATATGTTTACCCGCATGGAAGAGGACTTTATCGCCCTTTTGTCCATGGCGGAAGTCCGGCGTCTGGGGGACAGTCTGGAACAGGTCGAGTCCTACATTTCCAGCCGGAGTTATCTGAATGTGTCCGGTATCCTGGAAGAGGTTTATTACCGGGTACCCAAGGCGAGTCTGAATGGTTCCGCGTCCAAGGCCTTAACGGAAATGGGCCGTTTGAAAAATTATCCCGAGGCGGAATATTGGATAGGCGAGGCGTACCGCGCCGATGGGGAGCTGGGCATTGCCCTGCGGCAATACGAAAAGGCGTATGAGCTGCGCTCCCTGTTGGAGAATCCTGCCTTTGCCCCGGAGCTGCTCTACAAGATGGCCGATATTCACCGTATCCGCGCTGAGTACAATCAGATGGAGAAGCGGCTGCTGGAGATTCTTGAGGGTGATTCCCTGTGGCCGGAGGACCCGGAGAGTTTTCTGCGCAGCGCGATGAACCGGGTTCTTGAGAACGATGGGATTAACCGTTTCCTGACGGTGTACCGTTACAGCAACGCGGCGGTTTTGCGGGCTCATTCCCTGTTGGGTTTCTACTACTATACGCGGGGGCGCCATAGCCGGGCGGTTGAACATCTGCTTTTTGCCTTTTTGATTCAAAACACGCTTTTAATCGAAGAACTCAGCCGGATTCAATATGGCTTTACCTTTACCTCGATAGACGCGCTTCTTGCCGAAGTCTTGCGCCGGCCTGCGCTGGCCGCTTACCTGGAAGAGCTGGAGTATTACCGGATTGCCTATTACTTGGGTTCCTCGTACTACGGGGATGGAAAGGCGAAGATCGCCCGGATGATATGGGATATGCTCAACCGGCAGCGCGCTGCGGGAGAATGGCAGGCTCGCGCTGCGGGGCAGCTTAAAAGTCCGTTCGTGGAACGGGGGGCCAGCGGAGAGTAGGGCGCAACCGGGGGGGCCACCCCCGCAGAGGCAACCGGGGGGTCTGGACGCGCTCTGCTCAGGCTAAAGCCTTCGCGCATGTGTGATAACATGGGGCATTGTGTGCGCTACGCCGTGCCGCAACACGCGGTTAGCGCCCTGCGGTCGCGTTTACTGGGCGGGGCCTAGGCCCTCCAGCGGGGTGCGGGGGTGGGAACCCCCGCAGAGGCAGCCGGGGATTTTCTTAAAGCATTATGCGGATGAACCTCCAGTAACAACTGTTTTTTTACCACAGATGAACACGGATGTACACAGATTGCGAACCTTCGGTTCTACGCTGATGTGGTTTTTCTTCATCTGCGCCATCTGTTTCATCCGCGTAATCTGCGGTTCCTGGACAACTGTTTTTAAACCACAGATGTACGCAGATTGCGAACCTTCGGTTCTACGCTGATGTGGTTTCCGTTCATCTGCGGTATCCTGTTCATCCGCGTAATCTGCGGTTCCTGGACAACTGTTTTTAAACCACAGATGAACACGGATGTACGCAGATTGCGAACCTTCGGTTCTACGCTGATGGGGTTTCCGTTCATCTGCGGTATCCTGTTCATCCGCGTAATCAGCGGTTCCCTGGTAACTGTTCTTTTTAACCACAGATGAACACGGATGTACGCAGATTGCGAACCTTCGGTTCTACGCTGATGGGGTTTTTCTTCATCTGCGCCATCTGTTTCATCTGCGTAATCTGCGGTTCCCTAAAGGCTGTCCTTTTTCCGATAGTAATTCGGAATTGCTGCCAGAAAACACTTGACATAGTTTTCAATTGCCGGTATAAAAAGAATATGCAGCGCAGACAAGGGTACGGTAAGTACCATGTAAACCAAGGGGCGGCGTTTTTCGCTGGCCGGGAGCCGTTAATGCCCAGGATGGGCCCGGCGCAAATTGCAGGGGTCATTCAGCAGAGGTTTACCCCCCCCCCCCCCATTTTTTAGCCCCCCCGGTAAATTACTGGTTATATTCTCTCTTTACCCGGACGGGTTCTGGTAATTATGGGCCATATTCTAAAGAATTCGGGCTGTATTCTAAAGAATCTGGCTCATATTCTAAAGAATCTGGGCTGTATTCTAAAGAATATGACTCGTATTCTAAAGAATTTGGGGCATATTCTAAAGAATCTGACTCGTATTCTAAAGAATATGGGCTGTATTCTAAAGAATATGGGTCATATTCTAAAGAATTTGGGTCATATTCTAAAGAATCTGGGGCGTATTCTAAAGAATATGGGACGGATTCTACAGCAAACAGCGCCATAAGCACATAAGGAGGCTTGAAATGGCGCAAAAATCAGACTGGATGCCCTCACGCAGGGACGATATTCTCCACATGGCAAAGACCTGGAACACAGTGCTGGCGGTTAAGGGGCCGCTCTGGGGCGTGCCCGCCGCGGAAATCGCCGAACTGCTCGCCCTGACCGCCGAAGCAGAGGCCGTTCTGCAGGAAGCCAAGTCCGGGGAGCGGAATTCGGTCATTACCGTCCGCTGCAGAACCGTCTTTGACCTGCTGCGGGGCAAGATGCGGTACATCAAGGACCGGTATTTCAAAAAACCCCCGCTGGAGGACCCTGATTTCCCCGCCCTGCTCCTGCACCTCAAGGACGATAACCCCACCTCATCCGGGCGGCCCGCGGGCCAACTGCTCCTCAGCGTGAGCTACGAGGGGCCGCACCTGCTGGTCGTCCACTGCTCGCCCCTGATTACCGGGGTAATTCACTCGAGCGAATGGGGCTATGCGGTCTACGACGGCATCATGCCTTCAGGCGGCGCGAGCCTGGAAGAAGCGGCGGGCGCCCGGCACTGCCTGATGCATCCGTCCCTGTCCGGGGACGAGCTGCTGTACTGGCGCTTTACCCGGCGCAAGAAGGAAGTCCGCGAGTATGCCGCGGAGGAAAGTTCAAAGACGGCGTATTTCTGCGCCCGCTGCGAGAACCAGCGCGGCGAGCACGGGGCCTGGGGCCCGGTGGCAAGCGCGGTGATCCCCTAAGGAAGCGCTGATTAAAGCGACAAAACAGGATAGACTCTCAAATATGGAAAAACAGCAAACCTTTACGGATATGGAATACGGGCAGCGAAAGCGGAAAAGCCGCCGGGAGATATT
>JAITHH010000082.1 GCA_031280065.1 Treponema sp.
TACGAAGACCGGAACGACGGGTATAAGCCGGTATTTACGGGCAGTTGCCGTCTCGTAACCGGGCCGATCCCCGACAGCGACGGGGAACCAAACGTGGCCGGTACGGGCAACGAAGCGCCAAGGGGGATTTATACGTTTGAGGTGAACACGGGCTATCTGAAACAGTTGTTCCCCAAAGGTTTTGCCCAATACGGCGAGCGGGCCCTGTTATCGGAGGTGTTTCGCGCCATCCCGCTCTGGCCCGCCCGCCCTTCGTATTTCATGGGAGGCCGGGCCAATCTGAGCGCACGCGATCTCTACTATTATTACCACTGGAAGTAGCGGCGCTTGACGCATCAAGCGGGGCGCGGGCGTATGTCCGCGCCCCGCTTTTGCGGCCCCTCAAAGACAGCTTGACTTTTTCTTCCCTGCTGTATACGATAACTATGTTCATTTGAACCGGGCCGCTAGCTCAGTAGGTAGAGCAACGCCCTTTTAAGGCGTGGGTCACACGTTCGAATCGTGTGCGGCTCAATGTAATTTCTTGCCGGTGGTGTACTGCGGTTGCGGTTGAATCTGCTGTGCTGTTTTTGGTTGGGTTATGGCAGGAAATTCATTCGGAACGGTCTTTACCGCTCACACCTTTGGCGAATCCCATGGCCCGGCGCTGGGCTGCGTCGTAGACGGCTGTCCCGCCGGACTTTCCCTAGATGGAGAAGACATCCGCCGGGAGTTGAGGCGGCGGCGGCCCGGTTCCGGCCTGGCTTCCACGACCCGCGCTGAAGCGGACGAGCCGGAGATACTCTCCGGGGTGTTCCAGGGTAAAACCCTGGGAACGCCCATCGCCATCCTGGTCCGCAATACCAGCCACCATTCCGCAGACTACGACGCCCTCAAAGATGTGTACCGCCCCGGTCATGCGGACTGGACCTGGGAGGCCAAGTACGGCTTCCGGGACCACCGGGGGGGCGGCAGAAGTTCCGGCAGGGAAACCCTGGGGCGGGTCGCCGCTGGGGCGGTGGCCAAGGTCTTCCTGGCCGCGTCCGGCATAAGCATCCGGGCATGGGCTTCCGCTATCGCGGGCATCAGTGTCCCCGGCCCGTCCGCGCCGGGCTTTGACCTGGAAGAGGCGGAGCGGAACTCTCTGCGGGTTCCCCACCGGGAATACGCGGAGCTGATCCGGCTGGAATTGGAAAAAATACGCGCCGAAGGGGACAGCGCCGGGGGTTTGGTACAATGCGGGGTTTGGGGGCTTCCTCCGGGACTGGGAGAGCCGGTTTTTGGCAAACTGGACGCCCGGTTAGCCGAGGCGATACTCTCCATCGGCGCGGTCAAGGGGCTTGAGTTTGGCGCGGGTTTCGCCGCCGCCAGCGGCCGCGGTTCCGGTCAGAACGACCGGCCCCTGGATGACGAGGCCCGCTGTCCGCCGGACACTCCCGGAGGAATTCCCCCCCTTGGACGGCAAAGCAACAACGCCGGGGGAATCCTGGGGGGCATATCCACCGGTATGCCCCTGGAATTCACCGCAGCCTTTAAGCCGGTCCCCTCGATTGCCGCGCCCCAAAAGGCCCTGTACCGGGAAGGCCGCATCCGGGAGATTGCCATTGCTGGACGCCACGATGTTTGCATCGTGCCCCGTGCGGTTCCGGTAGTGGAAGCCATGACCGCGCTGACCCTGGCGGATATGCTGCTTTTGCGGCGCTTAAACCGGTCATGAACCCCCGGCGGGCCCTATCTCTCCATCATCTTACCTGTTCCACTGCGTAGCCGGAATTCTTCAATTGCCGCAGTAGTCCATCATCCCCGTGCAAATGCGCCAGCCCGACAATCACCAGTTCAACCGGTTCGCTTGCCAAATACGCTTCTATGCGGGGCAGCCATGCGGCGTTCCGGCGGATGATCAGTTCCTGGTAAATAACCGGCCATTGGTCCTCCATGCTGGCGAGCGCGGTTTCCGTCGCCAGCGGAAGGCCCTGCCTCCATTCAGCAGCCAGCGCGGTAATTTCGCTTTCCGATTCGTCAAATTCACCGAGCGAGTATCGCACAAAGTCATCCTCATACCCGTCTCCCATTCCGGCGAGCATCACGGCCTGTTCTTCCAGGGTCTCAAAAAACCCAAGTTCCTTGCCCGCTTCCCGCGCCTTGGAGAGGTAATACATATCAACGCCCTGCTCCACGAATCCGAATTGCTGGATTTGCATCACCGTCAGCAGGTTTATCACCAGAGACGGTTTGAAGCGGGACACGGTTTCAATAACAAGGCCGAACTCCGCGCATTTCTCCCCCAACTGCCCGTATACCTCCGCGCTCAGAACGGATTGCAGGGTCTGTCCTTCGGGCAGCAGCATGAGCGCGGCGATAGCGGCGGCGGTCGACTCGTCTACCGCCTGCGATACATCCGCCTCAAGAATCAGCGCCGCTGATTCCTCAAAGGCCCGGTCAAACTCCTCCGGCAGGGGAAAGTCCTGCTCACGGAGGATATGAATACTGCCGCCTAAGAACAGCGTTTGACCGTTTTTGCTGACTTTCCAAACCGAAGAGCCGGTTTCCGCTTTCGCCGCCGCGCTTGAGGCGCAGGATGAAAACCCGGCTATAACCAGCACAATTCCCAAAAACACAAGATACCGCTTCATAGGGTTTAGTATGAAATAAAATTATCCGGCGTGTATAGGCCCGCCCTCTTAGAGTCTGTTCAAAATCTGGAATTTTGGCGTTGCAAACGCCAAAATTCTCCCTTGCAGGCTCTTAGCTAACCAGATTCTGGAACATGTTTTCGATGTCGTTTTTGGGCGCGGCTCCGACCTGCTGACGGATAATAGCCCCGTCCTTGTAGAGTACCAGGGTGGGGATAGACACGACATTATGCCGCCCTGCCAGCTCATTCTGCTCGTCTACATTGACTTTACCGACTTTAACGCGGCCCTCGTATTCTTCCGCCAGTTTTTCCAACAGCGGGCTTATCGCCCGGCATGGCCTGCACCATTCAGCCCAAAAATCCACCAGTACCGGAATAGAAGACCGCAGTACCTCGTCCTCAAAGTTCTCTTTGGTGATAGTAACTTCTTTACCCATGGGATTTTGTCCCCCCTCTTCATACCTTTAAGCTAGGGCCCTACGGCCCACTATTTATGCTAATTGCTGCCAAAGGAATATACAATACCTACAGACCAGCAATTCCGAATTCGGAATTGCTGTCTGCGGACCCAGGGCGGGCGCATCGTCCAAAGAGGAGCAGGGGGGTTCCGCAGCTTGAAGAGCGAAACGGTAGAGGAATGTTTTCTGAACTGGGTGCGGGTTAGTTAAAACAGGAGATAAAGGGAGGGCGTATCGCGGCGGCAGGAAAGACGGTCCGGGACAGTTTCAACACGAAAACCGGCGGTAAGTGCGCGGGCAGCCGAGAACCGCATGGTATTCGGGCAGGTTAAGACGGAGGAGAAGAGACGTGAAATTACGGCTATACCGGGAAGGGCTTGATAAAGTGAATACCGCCTCCGCCATGAGCAGCGGCACGGCTTATAGACGAGCCGGACAGTGAA
>JAITHH010000173.1 GCA_031280065.1 Treponema sp.
TACGAAGACCGGAACGACGGGTATAAGCCGGTATTTACGGGCAGTTGCCGTCTCGTAACCGGGCCGATCCCCGACAGCGACGGGGAACCAAACGTGGCCGGTACGGGCAACGAAGCGCCGAGGGGGATTTATACGTTTGAGATGAACACGGGCTATCTGAGAGCCTGTTCAAATTGTGGATTTTCGCGGTCAATAGACCGCTAAAATCCCGATTTTCGGGCTCTGCGACCCTTCGGTTCGATGGAGCCTGCAAGGTAGAATTTTGGCGTTTGCGCCCCCAAAAAACCCGCGGGCAGGTTTGTCATACCCTTTGTCATAGCGGGTTTTAAGAGGTACATGCTCCGTTTGCTAATTCATTGCCCTGTAATGAATTAGATCGCCCCTGGGGGCCGTGCCGCAACACCTGGTCAATGCCCATGGCGGGGTTGCTGGGCGGTAGCGGCCCCGCTTGACATACGCGAATACCTCCGTTAACCTCATCAGATGACAGTTAACAAAAAACCCCCTGAGCGCGGCGATCCCCGGCTTTCCAGCAGGGCCGGCGTTCTTGCCATACTAAGGCGGCAGGCAGGGGCGGCAGCGTCCGGGAACGTGATTGCCGGAGAAATCGGGGTCTCCAGGGTCGCGGTGTGGAAGGCCGTGCAGTCCCTCCAGGGACTTGGCTACCCCATCCTTCAAATCGGGCGGGGATACCGGCTTGAAGCGGAGGACGGCGCGGACTTTCTCTACCCCTGGGAATTCGGGGAGCGGGAAACGAGCTTCCGCCATTGGCAGACCACCAGCAGCACCATGGACCGGGCGCGGGAACTGGCCGAACGGGGAAGTCCCGGCGGCATGGTGGTTACCGCCGAAATTCAGACCGCGGGCCGGGGCAGGAACGGCAGGGCCTGGGCATCCGGCCCGGGCGGTTTGTTCTTTTCACTCTTGGAACGGCCCCGTGTTCCGCTGGCCGGGTACAGCGGAACGGTCATGGCCGTCCACATCGCCGTGGGCCGGGCCTTGAGCGGCGTGTGCGGTCAGCGGGCCGCGCTCCGCTGGCCCAACGACGTGTACCTCCGGGAGAAGAAGGCGGCGGGCATCCTCACAGAGGTTCACGGCGAAGGCGACAGGGTCCAATGGCTGACTTCCGGCATCGGGGTGAATATCAACAACACCGTGGCCTTGGAGAATTCGGTCAGTTGCGCGGCCATTACCGGACGCCGTCTTTCCCGGCGAGCCATGCTGGAACGCATCTTACAGGAGTTACAGGAGATAAAAAAACTTGCGGCGGAAGAAAATCCCCGCCTGATCAGCCGCCTCTGGAACCAGGAAGCGGAAGGTATCGGACGGCGGGTCACGGCGCTCGGCGGCAGAATAGCAGGCGTCTTTCTGGGAGCCGATTCCCGCGGCAGAGCCATGATCCAGACCGGTTCCCGGATCAAGCGCATCCCGCCCGGGGCAGGTTCCTTGCGATTTTAAGTCATCAAATTTAAGACAGGAGTTAATCATGGAGAACACAGTGAACATTTCCAGCAAACGGCGGGCGGTCAGCAGGATCACCCTTACGGCGCTTTTCGCGGCTTTAACCGCGGCGGGCGCGTTTATCACCATCCCCCTGTACCCCGTGCCCATCGTGCTGCAGAACTTCTTTGCCCTCCTTTCGGGGCTGGTGCTGGGCCCCTTCCTGGGGAGCGCGGCAGTTGGGCTTTTCCTCATCGCCGGGGCCATCGGAGCGCCGGTATTCGCCGGGGCAGCCGGGGGAATCGCCCATTTCTTTGGGCCTACCGGGGGCTTTCTGTTCGGCTATCTCCTTTCGCCCCTCGCGGCGGGACTCATCGCGGGCTCCCCTCGCGGCGGCGCGAGGACTCCCCTGTGGCGCGTCATCCTGGGGGCCTTTGCCGGCGTCTTTATCGTCTACCTGCCGGGCCTCCCCAGGCTCCGCGCCGTCATGGACCCTGCGGCAATGGGAGCACTGGCCGCCAAATTCCTCTCCGGCGAGGACGCGCTGGGCTTCATCCCCGCCTGGGTCAGGGCCCGCTTCCAGAACATGGATCCCGCCTGGCTGGGAACTTTGATAGCAGGCTTCTTCCCTTTCGTTATTGGCGATACGGTCAAGGCTGTCGCGGCGGTCCTCATTGCTCCCCGGCTCAGGCGGCTCGCGGCGGATCAGCTTGAACGCTGACGCGGCCTTGACGCGGCCCCTTCCGGCGGGAGAGCCCGTCCCGCTCCCTGGAAAAGGCGTTCCCCTCTTTTCGGTGAGAAATATCAGCATGGTTTTTCCCGCAGGAGGCAATCAGGACGGCCCCCTCCGCGCCCTGGACGGCGTTGATCTGGACGTTTACCCTGGGGAATGTCTGCTTATCGCCGGTTCCAACGGATCGGGGAAAACGCTGCTCACCCGGATCATGGCGGGTCTTTTGGAGCCCTCAGGCGGCGCGGTATACTACCGGGGGCGGCGTCTGGCGCGGGCGATCCGCGCCCTCCGGTCGGAGGCCGGCATGGTTTTTCAGGACGCCGACGCCCAGCTTATCGGGGAGACCGTGCTGGAGGACGCGATTTTCGGCCCCCGGAACCTGGGCTTTTCCAAGACTGAAAGTGAAGTCCTCGCCCGGCGGGCCCTGGAAGCGATGGGGCTCGGCAGCAAGACTTCCCATTCCCCCCGGCGGCTTTCCGGCGGGGAAAAGCGGCGGCTTGCCGTGGCCGGGGCGCTGGCAATGGGCTGCGAGACACTGATCCTGGACGAGCCCTTTGCCAACCTGGACTGGCCCGGCGTAACGCAGACGCTGGAGATCATCCGGGAACTCAAGGCTTCGGGTAAGACTCTGATCATCCTGACCCATGAGCTGGAAAAAGTTTTAGCCTTTGCTGACCGGCTGGTGATTCTCCACCAGGGCCGCATCCGGGATGACGGCGCGCCGCACACAGTGCTGTACCGGCTCAAGGCTGAGTACGGCGTCCGGGACCCCCGGCGCGTGTACCGTACGGTAGAAGACTGCACATGGCTCGAATGATCCCCTGGGCATACCGGCCCGGAAACAGCCCGCTGCACCGCTGTCCCGCCGCGCTTAAACTCCTAGGGCTCTTGGGAATGTCCGGGGCGGTTTTTTGCTTTGGGCCCCTTGCGCTCTGCGTGTGGACCTGCGGCTTGACGGCGCTTGCCCTGACCGCCGGAATCCGCCCCTGGGAACTGCTGCGGGGCGGTAAAAACCTTGGGCTGATGATTGTCTCGGTTCTTTGCGTCCGTTCCATTAAAACGGCTCCTCCGGGGTTTGATCTGAACGGCGCCAAGGAAGCGCTGTTTTTCGGCTGGAGCATCCTCCTCTCTTTTTCCGGCGGGGCGCTGCTTTTCTCGGTAACGACCATGACGGAACTCAAACATTCCATCGGTTCTTTTGAGCGGGCGCTGCTGAAACGCGGGAAGCGGCAGCCGCTGCTGAGTCTGGGAATATCGCTGATGCTGGGGTTTCTTCCCCGTTTTTTTGAAGCCTGGGAAGCGGCGAATCTTGCGTGGGCTGCGCGGGGGGGGAAGCGGGGGGTTCGTTCTATGGCGGCGCTTATTCCTTTGGTAAGTGAGCGGATGATGGAATATGCGCTGGAGACGGCTCAGGCGATGGAGGCGCGGGGGCTTATTCTATAGAAGGGGGCGCTGCCCCCTAACCCCCGCCGGGAGGCCCATCGAACCGCAGGTTCGCGCCCCCCGGTCCCCCCGGTTGGCTTGGCTGCCGGCCAGCTTGCACAACAGCGAAGCGCGGGCTATCTTCGCAATGGAGATATACATGTTTATAGAAGAACGTTCAGTAACAGAGCGGTTTCTGCGCTACGTCCAGATTGAGACGGCCAGCAGCCGGCATATTGAAGAGACCCCCTCCACGGCGGGACAGTGGGAACTCGCAAAGCTCTTGACCGGGGAACTCCGCGCCCTGGGGCTTGAACCGGCGGCGCTGACCGGACATTGCTATGTGATAGCCCGTATCCCCGCGACTGCGGGCAAGGAGCAGGTCCCGGCGCTGGGCTTCCTGGCGCATCTTGATACGGCGGGCGACGTGTCCGGCGGCGGCGTAAAGCCCCAACTGGTCGAGAACTACAACGGCCAGCGCATCGAACTGGGCGGCGGCCTTGTCCTGGATCCCCGGACGGATCCGGGGCTGGCCGCTCAGAAAGGCCGCGCCATCATCCATACCGACGGCTCCACCCTGCTTGGGGCGGATGACAAGG
>JAITHH010000219.1 GCA_031280065.1 Treponema sp.
CGCTTCCATTACCCACGAATACAGACACGCCGATAACTCCTTCGGATTCACCCGCTGAAATACCCGGAAAAACGTACTCTCGTCCGGTATCCCCCCAGGCAGTTCCAGAAACTTTCTCAGTTCCGCTTCCCGTTCCTGCCCGAAGGCTTCCATATCCTCGAAGTCTTCCCCGTTGCACAGTAACGCTGCCAGCCCGATGACCGGAATGTCTTCCCGTTTGTGCCGCAAGTTCCCCCACCGCCGCCGGGGGTCCGGTATGCTCCCCAGCTTTTCCTGTAATCGTGCTATATCCATTGTTCCCTTCCTCCAATGCAGCTCGTATCTTACCCATTTCCCGGAAAAGTAAATGCAGTTGCCCTGCCCCCGCACCTCCCAGATGGATTGTCAGGCGGGCTTTCGCGTACTCCGCCGTTCATTTCCGGCGCAAATTCCGTCAAAGTCCGTTCCAGCGGGGAATCGAGGCGGGCTATAGGTCCCTCCTTTGAGAACATAAAACCCAGGTCTGGCGGGTCTGGAAACGCCAGACCTCGCTCCCATCCTTCAAAATTCGGCTTTATCGCTTCCATAACTGAGAGGATAACAGCCGATGATATTCTCTTGCCGTTCAACGGCGAATAATACGGCTGTATGATAACGGTATGTTATAGAAAAAGCAGCGAAGCGGATACGATGGTCATACCATACACCAAGCGCCGGTAGTTGGACTCAGAAACCCGCTTGACCAGAAAGATACCCATCACAGCCCCCAGGATAACGCCCGGTATCATGGCGAGATCGAACAAGAGGGTTTCTCGGGTAATATTATGCCACACAAAATACTGGAGCGGTATCTTAAGGTAATTAATAATCATAAAAAACCACGCCGCAGTGCCTACAAAATTCGTCTTAGGCAGCCGTACCGACAGGAGGAAAACCGCCATGATTGGTCCTGCGGCGTTTCCGATCATCGTGGAAAAGCCTCCCAGGATGCCAAAGAGCGCCGAGAACCACCAGCCCGAAGGAACCGCCGCGTCCTTGCCTCGGCGCTCGTTCCAGAACATGACTGCAAGCCCGGCAAAGATACATATCCCGATGAGGACCTTGAAACCCTTAGCCGGGACAAAGCGATCAACCGCCAGGGCTATGGCAAATCCGGCCAATGCCCAGGGGAGGAGCCTAAAAATATATTTCCACGCTCCGCTGCGCCGATAATAGGTCACCGCCAGCATATCCGCAAAACACAGCACTGGCAATATGATTCCCGTGGACTCTTTGGCGCCGAATATCATGGCGAAAACGGGAATCATCACCGTAACAATCCCGTTTAGCCAGGTTTTCGACAAACCGAT
Source organism: Treponema sp. (assembly GCA_031280065.1). Next base: position 1,329 of record JAITHH010000219.1, read on the forward strand.
ACAGACGCCGCCGAACATAACCGCTGCCCACTGCCAAGGAGCTAGTTGAAAGGGGAAAAACATATCCATTGGTGAACTCCTGTAGAAAACACGCTGTTTTGAGAAGCTCCGGGTGTATGGGATTTCGCGCCCGGGCCCCGGTAAAGAGTTTACGGCTTTACGGCGCCAGGGATAAGTCCCCGGACAACGCTCTCTTGACGGTTTTGATTGAGGCAAGATAGAGTCAAAATACGGTAAACCATCCTTACGAAATGAATGTTCCGCTTCAAGAGATGCGTGTGGTTACACGATGAGACACACAAAGGGCATAAAAGCGGGAAGCCATAAACAAGATGATTGCCGCCTGCCCGCAATCAGCCGGTATGTTTACGCTAGGAGTAAGCGCAGCGGCGTTGTAAGGGTAATTATGATAAGAATTGTTCTAAATAGTTTATCTGAGGGAGCGTTCCATGGTGAATTACCCAAACGAAGCCGGGGATGATTCCTCCGGCGCGGCGGCCCTGCTTTCGGGCGCGGTGAAGTCCATGCTGGAAGATGAAACAGACCTGATCGCCGGTCTTGCCAATGTGTCGGCGGTGGTGAAGATGTACCTGCCGGAAGTTAATTGGGCGGGTTTTTACTTGCTCAAGGGGAAGGAGCTGGTGCTGGGGCCTTTCCAGGGACTTCCGGCCTGCGCCCGAATCGGCTGGGGCCAGGGCGTATGCGGCAGGGCCGTCCTGGATCAAAAGCGGGTACTGGTTTCTGATGTCCGCGCCTTTCCCGGCCATATCGTCTGCGATTCCGCTTCGGCCTCGGAAATCGTTGTTCCTCTGTTCAAGGGCGGCGAGGTGTTCGGCGTACTCGACATCGATAGTCCCCGGCTGGACCGCTTCCCGGAATCTGACGCGGATTATATTGAGCATTCCTGCGATCACATCAACCGGTTTCTGGAGCGGCTTGGATGCTGCTGAGGGCTGCGGTGTATAAGGCCGTCTCAGCGTCATTGTTGACCGCAAATGTCCGGTTATGAGCGCCTCCGTAAGATTCCGCCCCGGCGCATTGACACGCCCCGGCGGACAGCCTACACTGCAAAACCGGGGGTAAACTCATGGAAGGCCATTTTGATCTAGACGCATATATACGGAAAGTTCCGAATTTTCCCAAAGAAGGAATACTTTTTTACGATATTACCAGCATCCTCACGGAGCCCAAAGCCTTTGCCTATTGCGTGGACGCGATGCTGGACATATATCAGGACCGGGGTATCAACGCGGTGGCGGCCATAGAAGCCAGGGGCTTCCTGTTCGCCGCTCCCTTCGCGGTACGCGCCGGAATTCCCCTGATCCTGATCCGCAAGAAGGGCAAACTCCCCGGCAGAAAACTCACCAAACAGTACGCGCTTGAGTACGCTGCCGCCGAGATTGAAATTCACCCGGACGACGTGCCCCAAGGCGGACGCATACTCCTCTTGGACGATCTCATCGCCACCGGCGGAACCTTGAAGGCGGCCAGGGAACTCATCGCCGCTTCCGGCGCACAAGTTACCGATATATTCGGCGTGGTCGGGCTTCCCTTCCTCAACTACAAGCAAGCCTTGGAAGGCGTACCCATCCATACCCTCATCGAGTACGATTCCGAGTAGCGCGGCGGCGGGCGCCTCTTATATGCCGGGAGATTGGCCGTAAAAGCGCCCGGCCCTTTAGCCGGTGTTATCTTCGTCCCCGGGATATTCCCGCGACGCTTCGGCGGCGAGTAACGCGCCTGTATCGGCGCTGGAGGACGGCGCGTAGGCCGCTTCTTCCCTGTTCTTGCGGCGGGCAGACGAGGCGCGAGGCTCAAGACGCTTTTTCGCCGCTTCCCGGTCTTCCAGGGCCAGTCGAGCCGCGGCTCTTACCGCGAGGGCGGCGGTGGAGCCGATCTTGCAGCGCACGGCCATCTCTTCCGGCGGCGCGGCGGCGATGTTTTCAAGCGATGTATAGGCTTTCATAAGCGCCGCAGCCCGCTTTGGGCCGATCCCCTCCACCGATTCCAGCGCCGGAAAGAAAAGGTCCTTTGACCGGAGCCGCTGGTTGAAGGAGGTGGCGAAGCGGTGGGTCTCGTCCCGGACAAACTGGAGTACCTTAAGGGCCTCCGAATCCCGCGAAAGCCGGATTGGTTCCTTGGCGCGGGGCAGCCAGAGTTCTTCGTCCCGCTTGGCCAGACCCGCCACATCGATGTCCAGTTCCAGTTCGTCCAGAATTCCCTTGGCGGCGTTGGCCTGACCGATGCCGCCGTCTACCAGGATCAAATCAGGCAGATCGTTCCCCTCGCGGATCAGCCGGGAATAGCGGCGGTAGACGGCCTCCCGCATGGCCGCGAAGTCGTCCACCACCCCCACCACGCTGCGGAGTTTGAAGCAGCGGTAGTTCTTCCGGTCGGGAACGCCGTTTTTGAAGGAGATGAGGGACGCTACCGGATGTACGCCGTCAAGCTGGGCAATATCAAAGCCTTCTATTCGCTCCGGCCTGGTCTTGAGGCCCAGAGCGCGGGCCAATTCGTCCAAGGCGGGGCCCGCGCCCCGCTCTTTAAGCCGCTTCCGCAGATCCTCCAAGGCGTTCTGACGCGCCATGGCCAGCACCGCCTGGTGGCGCTTCTCTTGGGGAGGAAGCAGGACCGGCGCCGTGCCGAAGGTCTCGGTGAACCAGGTGAGCAGTTCGGGTTCCGCTTGCCCGTATTCCTCCGGGAGATATATCCACGGCGGCGGAGGCCGGTCAGGGGTATAGTAGGCGGCTATAAAGGTTTCCAGGGACTCGCCGTCGTCTGCGGCGGAGCGGGTACGGTACACTTCCCTGCCGGTCATCTTGCCGCCCCGCATGGAAAAGACCGTGAAGGTGCGGAAGACCCCCTCGGCGGCCCAGGCGATGTAGTCCCGTCCGCCGGGATCGAAGTCCACCACAGCGCGTTCCCCCCCGCCGATGTCTTCCAGCGCCCGGATAGCATTGCGAAGCTGGGCGGCCTCTTCAAACCGCAGCTTCCGGGCCGCCTTGTGCATGGTTGCGGTCAGTTCCACCAGCAGGGATTCAGTCTCCCCGGCTAGAATTTTCTGCGCCTGCTCTACCTGGAGCTGGTAGTCTGCGGCGCTGATCCTCCCGCAGCAGGGGCCCATGCAGCGCTCAATATGGTAGTATATACACGGCATCGTCCGCTTCCTCAGCCGGCGGCACTTACGCAGGGAGAAGAGCCGCTCAACCACCTCCAGCATGAGGTCTACAGAGCTGACATTGGGGAAGGGGCCGAAGTAGCGAGAGCCGTCATTGATGATATGGCGGGTTCTGAAGATACGGGGAAAGGTCTCCGAGGTGAGCCGTATCACCGGGTAGGTTTTTCCATCCTTGAGGTTGATGTTGTATTTGGGGGAATGCTGCTTGATCAGGGTGTTTTCCAGGAGCAGGGCTTCGTATTCATTAGCCACGATGATCGTCTCGATGACCGCCACCCGCGCTATCAGGGTGGCGGTCTTGACGTCTTTTGGCCCGGAAAAATAGGTGCGCAGCCGGTTACGGAGGACGCGGGCTTTCCCCACATAGATGATGCGGTTTTCGCCGTCCCGCATGATATAGACTCCCGGCTCAGTAGGCGTGTCCCGGACGGAGGCTTTAAGGGCCTCGTACTGTTCCTCTTGATTCATTCCCCTATTGTAACATACTCCGCCCGGTAAGTAAGCATGGTATGGTTACCAGTGGTTAGACTGTTCAAGGGCGCCGGGTATCTCGTCCGGGGGAACCGGGGGGCACGAACCTGCGGTTCGATGGCCCCC
>JAITHH010000285.1 GCA_031280065.1 Treponema sp.
GACCAGGCGGCTGGGTACCGCGAGGGGGTAAAGAACGCCATCAACATTATCGAAGTGGCCCTGCGGCTCAATGATAACGAAACCCGCCGGCGCTACCTTATAGCCATGAAAACCCGCTACCCCACCCCTGAAATCGGCGCGTTGATTGATATGCTGCTGGAACGTATGTAATCCTCCGGGGAAACGCTGATACTGTTTCTACTCATCTGCGGTTCCCCCAGTAACTGTTCTTTTTAACCACAGATGGCACAGAAATCATGCGGAAGCGGGGGGAGTAATGCGGTGTGGCGGGCGCGTTTGTTGGCCGCGCTCTGCTCAGGCTAAAGCCTTCGCGCATCTGTGCTAATAGGGGGGATCGTGTGCGCTACGGCAGGCCGCATTGTTTGGTCAACGCCCTGGCGGGCGCGTTTATTGGCCGTCCTTTTCATCCGCGTAATCTGCGGTTCCCCTGGCAACTGTTCTTTTTAACCACAGAAAACGCGGAAACCGCACGGAAAGGACTCCCTTTCCACCTGAACAGGCTCCTAAAGCGTGTCCGGGGAGTTCAGCAGGGCCGGTAAACGCATCGAAGTTTCCAGATAGCCCATGCGCCGCTTCTTAACGGAAATGTCCATCAGTGCGTAGCCGTCTTTCTCTTCCAGGCGGAAGCCCCGGATGGATATAGGATCGTGCTCCGAAAGACCCGCTTCATCGGCAATAGAACCCCGCACCACCTTCTTTACCGTGTAGGCGGACGAGAAGATGTTCCCCATGGCAGGAGAGAGGATCAGGCCGAACAGCGGCGCGGCCATCCGTTCCCTGGTGTCGATCTTGGCCGCAGCCGCCAGGGGCAGATCGGGCCGGGGGGCGGTCATCAGGAAGCGCTGAACCCCATCGGAGGTTTCCAGGGCCACCAATTCCCCCGGCCGGGACCCGAAAAGCTGGTCTTGCAGCGCGGGGATAAGCGTCCCCTGCGCCGCGCTCACCGGCTCGTTATTCAGCTTGGTAATGTAAATCCCCTCGGAAACCCGCTGGTCCGCCGCGGGAGTTACCGGCGCCACATAGATGATCTCCGCCCCCTGAATCGTCTCGCCCAGGGTCAGGCCCAGCCAGGGACGCTCCGCCTTGCCCCCCCGGATCATCGCTGGAAGCGCGGCGGCCAGACGTTCAGCGGGAACCGCGAAGCTGAGGCCCGGATAGTTCTCGATGCCCGCAAAGACGATTCCCACCAGCCGCCCGGAGCCGTCCACCACCGGCCCTCCCGAATTGCCGTGATTCACCGCCGCGTCGATCTGGATCACATCGCCGATTTGCAGGAAACGCCGCCCCAGCGCGGACACGATGCCGGAGGTAACGGTCTTCTCCAGGCCGCCGGGCGACCCGATAGCAAGCACCGTGTCCCCCACTTGGGGAATGACGCGGTCCACCACGGAGAACACGTATTCGGGCTTGACCTCCGCCTTGATCAGGGCCAGGTCCATGGCCTTGTCCCAGCCGATCACCTTGGCCGGAATCCGGGGGCTGGCGCTGTCCCCCATGCGGATAAACATCCGGGAATACCCCTCGTAGGCGGGGTCTACCTCGCTGGAAATCACATGGTAATTGGTGATGAGCAGCCCGGCGCCGTCCACGAAAAACGCCGACCCCAGCACCCGGCTGGGATAGCCCAGCCCCCGCTCGATCCGGTAGCCCTGGTCAACGATCACCGTGGCCACCCCTTTGATCATATCCGAAGCCGCGTCCCGGCCTTCGGCGTAGACCCGCAGGTCCTCCGGCGCCGACTGCCCATCCAGCGCGGCGAGGAAGAAGGCCGCTGCCCGCCGCTGTTTGGCCGCAACCGCCCGTTCCAGGAAAAGCAGCGCGTCAGCTAATTCAAGGGGTTTGAGTTCGTGGGCCCGGACCGCGCCCAGGAAGGCCCCAAGGTCATTGCCCGCTTCAAGCTGTTCCTTGGCCGCGGCAAGGATGAAATCCGGCTCCATGCCCGTGTTCTCCACCGCGATCCCCAGCGCCGCAAGCGAGCGGGCATAAGACGCCGCGTCCTCCCAGCGTTTCTCTTCGATAGCTTGAGCCTGGGCGCTCCGCAAACGTTCCGCCGCCTGCTCTTCAAACGCGGTGATGCTTGCTACTTCCATCTCCCCGCCTGAACCCGGCGTTTCACCGGCAAAAAACGCCCGGTATGCGCCGATAAGGTGAATCGCCCTCACCGGATCATCGGTAACAGAGCGGGCAATATCGTCCAGCCGGTATTCACCGGTGGACTTGCGCGGCGTCAGCCGCTTTTCCGCGTCTTTTGGGGTTACACAAGCCGGCAAACCGGCGATTACGAGGCCCATAAGGGCCCAAGCGCACTTTTTTGTAATCAGGGACCGCAGCCCCGCCCTCACTCTTCCATCCATATCTCGGTGTATTCCTTCACTCCGTCCTTGTTCATGTCCCAGGACCGGGCGATCCCGCCTCCGGGAAGGTAGGATTCCCCGGTTTCATAGACGCCGTCCCCATCCCAATCGCTTTCGGACGACTCCAGCGCCCAGGAGTAATCCGGCGCATCCGCCATCTCCCCGGCTCCGGAGGTTTGCGGGGGCCGGTCCTGCCGGAAGCGCCGGACCGTCTCCATGCGCCCGTCCAGGTCCAGATCAACGCGCTGGACAAGGGGCCAGCCCCCGGCGAATTCGGTCCGGGAGACGAGCTGCGCTCCCAGCCACTCCGCCGCCCGCAGGGGGACCCCCTGGCTCAGTTCCAGCCGCTCAACCGCCCCCTTGAATTCACGGCTGGGCCGCTCCACCGTGCGGGCAAAAGAGGTCAGCGTCCACCCGGTCAAGCGCGGCAGGAGCTTATCAGCCTCCGGGTACAACAGGGCGCGAGGGCCTTCCCCGTTGAAACTGCTGAACCGCACCGGGGTCAGCGAAAAATCCTTGGGGCTCGGAATGTACGTCAGCCCCTCAAGCTCCACTTTCAGCACCGCCGGGTAGCGTTCCCACCATATCCGCGCCGTCCCCCGGCCTTCGCCGGACGCGGGAGCCGCCGCCATCTCCCCCCAGGCGGGAAAACCGCCTGAGAAAACGATGTGTAAGTCCCGCATCCCGTCCTGATCCGGGTCGCAGTCGTAGGACACGATCAAGCCGTCCTGATACCGCGTCCGGGATTCAGCGCAGCCGTCATCATCGCTATCTTCTATTATAACACCAGAGAAAGCGGCGAGGTTTCGGCTGAATGTCTCCCGGGCCGCGGCGCTGCGGAGGAGCGCCCATACCTCGCGGATGAGCGTGCGGTCTAAGACCGGCTCAAAGGACGCTCCCGCCGGGGAAGCGTTTGGGGCGAAAAGTTCCCCCATGGCCGTTTCTTCGTCAATGACGCCGAATTTGAGCGCCCCGGGAATGGCGGCAGGTGAATTCCCCCCCGTCGCCCGGTACGAGGCGATGAGCCGGCGGGCTTCTTCGCTGTCCCGGATAAAGGGGAGGGCCTTGGGGATGAGTTCCCGGTCCGCCTCGGCAAGCAGGGGAAGCCGCCGGAGCGCCGTTTCGATGAGGCCCGCGTCAGCGCCCTGGGGGAGTTTTGACCGGGCATAACTGAAAAGCACACCAAGCAGGCGGGGTTCCTGGGGATAGCGGGCCAGGGCCTGGGCCATGTACTCCCGGAAACGGGGCAGGTCAGGCAAAAAGCGCAGGGCCGAAAGACGCAGGTACGCGGTATCGGCGTTTTCCACGGCAATGGCAAGGCGTTCAAGGGCCTCGCGGTAGGAGCGGAGCCGGATCAGGCAGCGGGCCTCCAAAAGCCGGGCGGCTTCCGGGCCATAGCGGTTCCAGCGTCCCGCCTCAAACGCCCGGCCCAGGGCTTCCAGCACATCCCGCTGGGGGCGGTTCTCGTGAAACCGCGCCAGGGCCAGGAGGTACGACAAATCGGAGGAGACATCAGCGTAGTCGGAGGCGCGTTCCAGGGCCCGCTCCGCCGCGTTCCAGCGGCCCTCGGCGATGGCCTGTTCAGCCCATGCCGCATAGCGTTCCGCGACAGCGGCCTCTCCCCGTTCCTGGGCGTGAACCGCAAGCGCCGCAGCCAGCGCCACACAGCAGGCAAGAACCGGAACCGGCGGGCGCCGTACTCCCCTGCCCATGCTACGCTCCCGCAAAGGCCGGGACAGGCTCCCGTCCGGGAAGTCCCAAAAGGCCCCTGACTTCGTCATCCAGCAGGGTTTCCTGGGCAAGCAGGGCGTCGGCAAGTCTTTCCAGCGCTTCCCGCTGTTCCCTGATGATCGCTTCGGCTGAAGTTCTGGCGGCGTCCAGTATCCGTTTGACCGCCTGATCGATCCGCTGGGCCGTGTCCTCGGAGTAGTCCTTGTGCCGGGCAATCTCCTTGCCCAGGAAGATCGGCTCCTCCTCCTGGCCGTAGGTAACGGGCCCCAGGTCTTCGGCCATGCCCCATTCGCAGACCATGCGCCGGGCCATCTCGGTGGCCTGTTCGATGTCCTGTTTGGTGCCCGTGGTGGTTTCGCTGTAGAGCAGATTTTCCGCCACCCAGCCGCCGTAGCAAATCACGATGCGATCCTCGAGCCAGCCCCTGGTGCGGCTGTAACTGTCCTCTTCGGGGAGGGAGAGGGCCATGCCCAGGGCCCGCCCGTGGGGTACGATGGTTACTTTATGGAGGGGATCGGCGTTTTTGAGGAAGTAGTGGAGCAAGGCGTGGCCCGCCTCGTGAATAGCGGTCATGCGCCGCTCTTTGTCGGAGACCACCAGGGTCTTGCGGGCCACCCCCATGATCACCTTATCGCGGGCCTCCTCAAAGTCGGGCATCTCCACCTCGGCTTTGTCCTTCCGGGCCGCGAAGAGGGCCGCCTCGTTGACCAGGTTGGCGATCTCCGCGCCGCTCATCCCCGGCGTGGCGCGGGCCAGGCGGACCAGATCGATGTCCTGGGCCAGGGGAATCTTGGCGGCGTGTATCTTGAGGATCGCCTCCCGCTCCTTGATGTCCGGCATGGCCACCACCACTTGACGGTCGAAACGTCCGGGCCGCAGCAGCGCCGGATCCAGCACATCAGGCCGGTTTGTGGCCGCCAGGATGATTACCCCGTCCTTGGAATCAAAGCCGTCCATCTCCACGAGGAGCTGGTTCAGGGTCTGCTCCCGCTCGTCATGGCCGCCGCCATAGCCCGCGCCCCGGGTCCGGCCCACCGCGTCTAATTCATCGATAAAAATGATGCACGGGGCGCTCCGTCTGCCCTGATCAAAGAGATCCCGGACCCGGCTGGCCCCGACGCCCACAAACATCTCCACAAAGTCGGACCCTGACATGTGGAAGTAGGCCACCCCGGCTTCCCCCGCCACTGCCCGGGCCATGAGGGTCTTCCCCGTACCGGGCATCCCCACCAGCAGCACCCCCTTGGGGATCCGGGCGCCCATCTTGGTGAATTTCTGCGGGTTCTTGAGGAAGGACACTACCTCCTGCAACTCGTATTTGGCGTCCTCCTGACCGGCCACGTCAGCGAAGGTTACTTTTTTGCTCTCGTCCAGGT
>JAITHH010000292.1 GCA_031280065.1 Treponema sp.
GCGCGGGCCCGCTCGGCGGGGGGGATGTAGTCTGGCGCGGTGTCCAGGCCTACGCAGACGCATCCCCGGTTTTGGGCGGCTTCGAAGAGTTTATCCATGTTATATGACGGCTGCATACAAGCTCCTTGGCGCCAGGCGCCGTTTCTTGGTAATATTGGGCATATCTATCGTGATGATTGCCCGTGATTTAAGGAAGAGTCCATAACAAAGACAATCTGATACGGCTCTTTGGTGTCAGCCGCCGGCAACAACACGGCCCCCGTGAATAGTAAGCAGTATAGCCCCCCAAAGTTCCCGCCCGGTAAAAGGCGAATTCCTCCCATGGGAACGGAAAGACGCAGGATCAACAATCCAAGACATGCCAAGATCGGCAATCAGAAAGTCCGCCCGGAGCCCCGGCGCGATACGGCCCCGGTCGTCCAAGCCCAGAATACAGGCCGGCGCGGCGCTCATCAAACGGGAGAGCGCCTTGAGACTGAGCGCATTCTCCCGGACCAGCGCGGTATAACACACGGAAAAAGCCGTCTCCAGACCGCTGAATCCCGGCGCGCCCCGCCCCTTGTCCGCCGCCCAATGGGGAGCGTGATCCGTGGCGATAGCGTCAATCACGCCGTCCGCAATCGCGGCGATTAACGCTTGCCGGTCCGCTTCAGCGCGCAGGGGAGGATTCACCCGTCCATGGGATTCAGCCCCCAGTTCGCGGGCGGCCTCTTCGGTCAGGGCGAGGTGATGAGGGCTTGCCTCGGCGCTCAGGCGGCCCCCAGGCGCGGCTTTGGCTTCCCTGACCAAGGCCGCAGCCTCCCTGGTGGATACATGGGCGATGTGTACCCGGGCGCCGGCTTCCCGGCCCGCGTGTACGGCCCGCTCAGTGGCGCGGTTCTCCTCGATGCGGCTCCAGACTTCCCGGCCTTGGCCGCTTTGTTTGGCCGCTTCCGCTTCCAAGCCCCCCGCGTCGCAGTGGCAGGATACGGGGATGCCGATCCGCCGGGCTTCGTGCAGCGCGGCGAGGAACAGCCCGCGGTCAGCCACGTCCCTGCCGTCTTCGGAAAGCAGCCGGGGCGTGTAACGGGGGTCCGGCAGGGCGGTAATGCCGGACAGTTCCGCCCCCGCCATGCCTTTGGTGAGGGACATGGCCGGGTAGAGATCAACAAGCCCCAGCGTGTCCGCCCTGGCTTTGATGGCCGCCGCTTTTTCCACCGTGTCTATGACGGGATCCGTGTTGGCCATGCAGACCAGTGTACCATACCCCCCGGCGGCGGCGGCGAAACAGGCCGATTCCAGCAGCTCCGCAGGCAGGGGAGCTCCCTTTTCCGCGCCTCCGGGGTCCCGGAAGTGCGCGTGGAGGTCCACCAGCGCGGGCATGAGGACCGGAACCGGGCGTCTCCAGGCAAGGCCGTCGATGATCATGTCCGCGGATGCGTTGTCCAGGCGGTCGTCGCCGGATGCGCCGCTTGGGAACACCGTCCGGTGGAACACCGTCCGGGTGATTCGCCCGTCCTCAACCATGACGGAGCCGCAGGCGTCGGTCTCCGCGTCCACTATCCTGAAATTCCGTAAAAGAAGCCGCATGGCAATCGCTCCCCCTCAAAACCGGCGATAGGAATCACCCCCGCGTCAGAACGCCGGTATACTTCTTGACAAACCCCGATGGGCGGTAGGTCATCTTGGCCTGCCGCAGTCCCTCATCCCCAAGGTCCTGTTCCCGGTTGATGGAGACATAGCGCTCCGGCAGCGACCGGGCAAAGGCCTGGTTCATGAATTGATAGATGCCCTTGTACTCATCGATGCCTTTTTCAAAATGCACGGCGAACATGCCGCCTCCGGCCACCCCTTCGCCCAGGCACCAGCCCGCGCTCCTGCCCCTGATGAAGTATATGGCGCCCTCAAGCCGGAGCCGGTCAAACTGTTCCAGGGCTTCCTGGGTGGCCGTATAATCCGCGTCCATGCCCTTATCCGCACGCCAGCGCTCCAGTACGTCCAGGGCCTGGGGAATCAGTTCCCGGCTCAGGGGGTGTTCCGTATATTCATAGAGATTCAGGAATTGATGCACCAGGTTCCGCTTCTTGTGGTACTTCTTCCCGGCCAGTTCCGCCAGGTCCGTCCGCAGATACAGGTAGTCGAAATTGTCCCGGTCTTCCTGAACCGCGACGCCCCATTCCTCAAACCGCGCTTGGTTGGGCAGATAGATGGAGTCGGGGATGTTTTTCCAGTAGTCATGCTCTGCCAAAAGTTCCATGAGGACGCCCTTTTCCGGCGCGGCGCAGGGCGTCAGGAAGAAACTCCGGCCTTCCTCCCCTGGATGGTGAGGGGGCTGTATACCGGAAAGGACAAGCGCGTCCTCCCCGGCCAGGGAAACCCGGTAGCTATAGCGTTCCCGGAAAAGGTACAGGTTGGCAAAGGTGAATTCAGACACTCCATCCGGGCTCTTCCCCAGCAGGATTTCCATGGGGGCCTGCACATCAAAGGTCAAAGGCGCAAATTCGGGATAACAAGGAATCGCTGTCATGCTTAACTCACGGTTGATTATAGAAGATTTTTGCTTCAAGGGAAAGCGCCCGCAGTGGCGTTGAGGCGGCTGTCTTTTGTCCCGGCGGGAGTGTCCCCAGTTACCGGGGCTCTTTGCTTTTCCTATGCAGATCGGCGAGCTGCCTTATCTGCCGAACGATGTATTCCTTAAAAAGCGGGTCCAGCCCCTTGATAATCTCCATAAGCTCTTCCAGCTCCACATCGGGCGGGGGCGCGGCAAACATCTCCCCTTCGCCAGTGAGCAGCCAGTCCTTGTTGACGTTGTACTTATTACAGATCAGCTCATATATCCGTTCATTTGAATTCCTTACCCCGCTCTCTATCTGCCCATAAAAACTTTGCGAAAG
>JAITHH010000129.1 GCA_031280065.1 Treponema sp.
GTCCGCGGAGCGCGGCGGTATTCATTCAGGAGGAACCATGACCATAACTTCGGAGAGGGTCGATAAGTCTACGGTAGAACTGCTTGTGGAGGGACGCTTGGATACGGCATCCGCGCCCCAGTTGGAGCGGAAGATCAGGCAGTGGACGGACGGAAAGACCGACCTTATCCTCGATTTCTCCCGTCTGACGTACATTTCCAGTATGGGCCTGCGGGTGCTGCTGCAAACCCAAAAGGCCATGAACGGCAAGGACCGGAAGCTGGAAATCAGACATCTGGCGGAAGCGGTGCGGGAAGTGTTTGAAATGACCGGCTTTATCAACCTGCTGGTTCAGGAAGAGAAGCTCGTGGTCATCAGAAAAGATGAAGCCAATGCCATCGTGCTGGCCCTGCTCGGCCAGATGAACGTTACCACCATCCCCATCCTGGAACAAGAACTCGCTCAAATACAGGAATCGCGCCAGATGCTCGAAGAAACCACGGAAGTGATCCTCGATATGGAAAAATTAACCGCCCTTTCAGCCTCCGGCTGCCGGATATTGAGCCAGTCCCTGACTGATACCGCATGGGACAAGCGGAAAATCTCGCTGCGGAACGCTGAAAGCAGCGCCGTGCGCGATACGCTGCTTGCCGAAGGGCTGGGCGGCCTGCTGGAAGCGCGGGAGTAGGACCATGCTGTCTATCCGGGCCAAGGCCTTTCTCATCGTTACCGCGATTGTTGGCGTCATCAGTATTTCCAGCACGGTCATCAGCCTCTCGGTCGCCCGGCGGCAGATGCTCAACACCGTGGAGAACGATATGCTCCTGGTGGCGTCCCTGGCCGACGAACTGATAAGCCACCGGATCGATCTGCTCAAGGCCACCGCCTTTTCTTCAGCCCAGAACATTCTAGGCACCCCCAAGGAGGAGATGATCGGGGTCCTGCGGGAAGAAGTCGAGGCCAACGATGATTTTATGGCCATGACGGTGTTTGACGCGGCCCGGAACATCGCCGCGTCCTACGGCGCCGCCCCCGCGCCCGGGGGGCTCGCGGAGAGCGGCTACGGGCAGCGGGGCTTTGGCGGCGAGGTGGTCTTTTCCACCACCCATCTTGACCCCTCAGGCCGCCTGGTCCTGTACGTGATCGCGCCCTTGCAGCAGGAGGGAATACTCGCCGTTACGGTGCCCGGAGAACTGTTTTCCAAGCTCCTGGCCCCCTTCAAGATATGGGAGACCGGCCATATCTTCATTGATGATGAAACCGGGACGGTGCTGTCCAATCCCCGCTGGGAGTGGGTCTTGGGGCGCTATAACTTCATCGAACGGGCGAAAACCGACCGCGGCTATGAGGATGCGGCCCGGGTTGTCCGGCGGATGATCCGGCAGGAGACCGGCGTGGGCAGGTTCGCCATCAGCGGCGTTGAGCGCATCTGCGCGTTTCGGCCCGTTGCCAGTTCGCTGGTGGGCTGGTCCCTGGGGGTGATCGCCCCGCTGTCGGAGAATCCGGGCATTCACATTCAGCGGCTCTTCCTGATCGCCGGGGCGGTCTTCTTTGGGATGGGGCTGGCGGCGGCGTTCTTCGCGTCCAAGGCCATCGCCCGGCCCTTCTCCCGCATCCAGGAGCAGAACCTCCGGCTGGAAGAGCTGAACGAGGTGGCCCGGCACGCATCCGAGGCGAAGAGCCGCTTCCTGGCCAACATGAGCCACGAGATGCGCACCCCCTTGAATGCCATCATCGGCCTTTCGGAGCTGACTTTGCGGGACGGGGGCCTCGCGCCGGCGGTGGAGGAGAACCTGGAAAAGGTCTACAGCTCCGGCGCGACCCTGCTGGGGATCGTCAACGACCTGCTGGACATCTCCAAGATCGAGTCGGGAAAGTTCGAACTGATGTGCGCGGAGTACGATGTGCCCAGCCTCATCAACGACACGATCAACCTGAATATCATCCGCATCGGCTCCAAGCCCATCACCTTCAAACTCATCATCGATGACGATTTACCCTCGCGGCTCTACGGGGATGAACTGCGGATCAAGCAGATATTCAACAATCTCCTCAGCAACGCCTTCAAATACACCAAGGAGGGCGCTGTGGAATGGCGTGTCTCCTGCCGGATCGAGGGGGAGACGGCGCGGCTTGAAACGAGCGTCAAAGATTCGGGAATCGGCATCCGGGGGGACGACAAGGAGAAACTCTTCTCCGCCTACAGCCGGCTGGACCCCAAGAACACCCGGCAGCTTGAGGGAACTGGCCTGGGGCTGGCCCTTACCAAGCGGCTGGTGGAGCTGATGGGCGGCGGAATTACCGTGGAAAGCGAGTACGGCGCGGGTTCGGTCTTTACCGCCCGTTTTGAGCAGAAGCCGGTCAGCGCCCCGCCCATTGGAGCGGAAGCGGCGGCAAACCTGCGGAATTTCCACTATTCCGCGCAAAAGCGCAGCCGGAGCGCGGCTTTGAGCCGGGTACATATCCCCTATGCCAAGGTGCTGGTGGTTGACGATGTGTCGATCAACCTTGATGTGGCCAAGGGGATGATGATGCCCTACGGGATGCAGGTGGACACCGCATTGGGGGGGCGCGAGGCGGTGGAGATCGTGCGGGCGGCAAAGGTCCGCTACAACGCGATTTTCATGGATCACATGATGCCCGGCATCGACGGCATCGAGGCGGTGCGGATCATACGGGAGGAGATCGGCACGGAGTACGCAAAGACCGTGCCGATCATCGTGCTGACGGCCAACGCCCTCATGGGGAACGAAGAAATGTTCCTGGGGGCGGGTTTTCAGGACTTCCTCACCAAACCCATCGACATTTTCCGGCTTGACGCGGTGATTCACCGCTGGGTGCGGGACAAGAGCCGAGAGCGCGGAAGCGCGGAGGACGCGCCTTCCGGGGGCAATACCTCGGACCTGGTGTCCTGGGTGATTCCGGGTCTGGACATTCCCAAGGCCCTGGAGCGGTTCGGCGGCAATGGGGAAGTGCTGGCGGGGACGCTGCGCTCGTACCAGGAGCAGATTCACGGCCTGCTGGATGCGCTGAGGACGGTTCCCGGCCCAGACGATACGGAGGCGCTCAAGCGCTATACGGTAACGGCGCACGGCGTGAAGGGGGCGAGCTACGGCATCTGCGCGGACGAGGCGGGCAGGCTGGCCGAAGACCTGGAAAAGGCGGCCCGTGCGGGGGATTCGGCGTATATCGCCGCCCACAATGGGGAGCTTATCGCCGCGGCGGAACAGGTGGCCGCGGCCTTAGCCGCCGCGCTGGGCCGGGACGCGCCTGACCCCGGAGTATTGGCCCGTCTGAAGGAGGCCTGCCGCCTGTACGATCTGCCGGAAGTTGACCGGCTCATGGGAGAACTGGAACGTTACGCCTACCGTTCCGGTCAGGACAGGGTACGGTGGCTGCGGGAGCGGATAGACGCGATGGACTTGCAAACGGTTGCTGAAACGCTCTCGTGAGCCGGGGGGACCGGGGGGCCTGGGCCCCCCGGCGGGGGGTGGGGGTGGAACCCCCAGAGGAGGCAGTTGCTATGGGCCGCGCACTGCTCAGGCTAAAGCCTTCGCGCATCTGTGCTAATAGGGGGCATTACGTGCGCTACGCCGTGCCGCAATACGCGGTCAACGCCCTGCGGGCGCGTTTACTGGGCGGGGGCGTTGCGGGGGCGGCGCCCTGCATGGGGGGTAGCGGAAGCCCGCAGGGCTGGAGCGAGGGGGTGCCCCCCTTAACTTTCTGAGGGACACACATGGAACGAACGGAACTAGAACAATGCCGGAAGGAACTGGCAAAACGGGTGGTGGGCCAGGGGGAGATGATCGACGGCCTGCTGACCGCCCTGATCGCCGGCGGGCACGTCCTGCTGGAAGGAGTGCCGGGCCTGGCGAAGACCCTGGCGGTAAAAAGCCTTGCGGAGATCACCGGGCTGGCGTTCAAACGTATACAGTTTACCCCGGACCTGCTTCCCGCTGACCTCACCGGAACCTTGGTGTGGGATCAGGCCACGGGGCGGTTTTCTGTGCGCCGGGGGCCGGTATTCGCCAACGTGATCCTGGCCGATGAGATTAACCGCGCCCCGGCCAAAGTTCAGTCCGCCCTGCTGGAAGCGATGGAAGAGCGGCAAGTTACCATCGGGGACAACACCCACGCCCTGCCGGAGCCTTTCTTTGTGCTGGCCACCCAGAACCCCATCGAACACGAGGGGACCTACGCCCTGCCTGAAGCCCAGTTGGACCGCTTTCTTTTGAAACTGCGGGTCGGCTACCCCAGCCCCCCGGAGGAGGCGCTCATCCTGGAACGCGCACTCGCCCCGGATCGGAGGGGGCTTCCCCGCCTGGAACCGGCGCTGGGGCTTCCGGCGCTGGAACGGCTCCGGCAGGATGCGGACGCCGTGAGGATCGACAAGCGGATTCTCGGCTACATCGTGTCCGTGGCGGGGGCTACGCGGCCCGCTGCGGGGGATAATCAGGCCGCCAAGGAAGGGGTGTACCGGTACATCAGCTTCGGCGCTTCCCCCCGCGCCTCTATTGCCCTCTGCCGCTGCGCCAAGATACGGGCCCTGTTCGCGGGCCGGGACTTTGTGAGCCCCGAAGACGTCAAAGCGGCGGCTCCAGCGGTCCTGCGGCACCGCATCGTCCTGTCCTACGAAGCCGAGGCGGACGGCATGGACACTGATGCGGTGATCCTCCGCATCCTCTCGCTCGTACCCCTGCCCTGAGAGGGAGCCCTCATGGATCGCGGCGGCCTTTTACGGAAGATCACCACCTTTCCCCTCTTGAGCCGGGAACTGGCCGAGGGGCTTTTGTCGGGGAATTTCCGCTCGATCTTCCGGGGCGAAGGGATCGAGTTTGATGAAGTCCGGCGCTACGAGCCGGGGGACGATGCGCGATCCATTGACTGGAATGTCAGCGCCCGTTTCGGCGTCCCCTATGTGAAGATGTACCGGGAGGAGCGGGAACTCACCGTCTGCGTCATTCTGGACGCATCTCCGTCCATGCGCGCCCTCAGCGCAGGCGGCGCGGGGGAGGATGCGCCGAACCGGTATGAGCAGGGAATTTTTGCGGCGGCGCTGGCGGCTTTTTCCGCGGAACGGACCGGTCAGCGGGTGGGAGCGCTGTTTTTTGACCGGGACATTACCCGCGTGTTCAATCCCCGCAAGGGCCGCGCCCATATCATGGCTATTTTGGGCGCCGCGCTTTCCCTTGCGGAGGAGAACGGCCCGGAGGAGGGGGAAGCGGGGAGCAATTTAGGGGCTGCTTTGGCCGGAGCGGGGCGTCTGTTAAAACGCCGGAGCCTGGCGCTGGTCATTTCGGACTTTTTCTGTGTGAATTGGGAGCGGGAACTGGGGGATTTGGCCCGCCGGCATGATGTGATCGCCATTCGGGTGGGGGATCCGCTGGATCAGGAACTGCCGGAAGGGGGGCTGCTCACTATCCGGGACCCTGAAACCGGACTGGTTATTCAAGCGCCGACGGGGTCTGCGGCTTTGAGGGCCTATTGGAAGGAATGGCATGAACAGCGGGAGCGTGCATGGCGGGCTATTTGCCGGCGGGCGGGCGCGGCGGCGCTGGACTTATCCACCGCGCAGGGGGCGGCGCAGGCGCTGCGGCGTTTTTTCGAGGGCAGGCGGCGATGAAGCATGAAGAGTCACGGTTGGTTCGCGCCTATTGCAAACAATGCGCAAGGCCAGCGGGGGGTTTGGGGGGCCTGGGCCCCCCATGCCTTCTTCTCTTCACGCTGCCCCTTGCCGCCCAAGACGCCGCCCCCTACCTCATCCCCCAAACCGTCTTCGTCGGCGATATTGGCCGCCTCGTCGTCCCCCTCGGCCCGGCTTCCCCGGAACTCGCCGCCCAAGCCGCAGCCCTGCCGGTCTCCGCGCCCGGAGAACCCCAAATCATCAGAGCCGGACTGGAACGCCGGGGCCAGGAAACCCTCCTGCTCGTTGACTTTAAAGCCTTTGCCCCCGGAATTCAGCGGCTCCCCCCCATCGTCATCGGCTCACAGCGCTATAGCGGACTGGAGGTAACCATCGCGTCCATCCTGGAAACCGGCGGAGGCTCCCTGATCCTCTCCCCTCCCGCGCCCCCCCTGGCCCCGCCGGGCGCCTTCACCCTGATCTACGGCGCGATCTTCGGGCTGCTCTTCCTCATCCTGGCCCTGGCCGGGATGGGAATCTGGGGCGTCCCCGGACTGCGGCGTTTTCGGGAGCGGCTCAGACGGCGGCGCGTCATCCGGGGCATGGAAAAATCGCGGCGGCTCCTCCTGGCCCAGCTCCGCCGTGACGCGGCGGGAGGAGAGGAAGAGGCCCTCAGCCGGCTGGCCGCCCGCTTTCGGGACTTCCTGACCTTCTTTACCGGCATGAATTGCCGCGCCATGACGCCCGCCGAGTTCCTCCGCGTCCCGCCGCTCTCCCCAAGTTCCCGCCTCCTCTCCGGCGCCGCCCTGCAAGACCTCTTCAGCCGCTGGGACACCCTGCGCTTCCGGGGCCTCACGATAGACCGGGAAACCGCGCTCCAGCTCTTCGAGGAAGTCCGCAGTGTTATCGAAGCCTTTGACGCGGCTGAACGGGAACGGGAGACGGAACGCCCCGCCGCCGGAGCGCCCGCATGAATATCGCCTTTGAACAGCCCCTGCTCCTCCCTCTGGGGCCGCTCATCATCGTCCTATCGGCGCTCCTGTCCCGGTTTTGGAAAGACGCCCTCAGCCTGGACCTGCCGCTGGGCGCCCCTGGAGGGGCCCCGTTCAAGCCTCCGGTCAATCTCAGGGCGTTCTTCCGCGTCCTGGGAGTGATGGAACGCGCCGGAATTCTCCTCCTGGCCCTGGCCGCCGCGGGCCCCCAGGCCGTCTCCCGCGAGACCGTGTGGCTCAACCGGGGCGCGGACATCCTCTTTGTGGTGGATGTGAGCCCCAGCATGGCCGGACTCGACATGGACGGGCGCAGCCGCCTGGACGCGGCCCGGAAGCTGATACAGGAATTCGCCCTGGCCCGGACACAGGACGCCCTGGGACTGGCGGCCCTGGGTACGGAGGCGGCCCTGCTCACGCCCCCCACGGCGGACCGGCGGGCCTTTTTATCCCGGCTTGAATCGCTGCGGATCGGGGAGCTGGGGGACGGTACCGCCTTGGGCATGGGCCTGGCTGCGGCGCTCCTCCACCTGCGGGGCTCGGCTGCGCCGCGCCGCACGGTCGTGCTTATCACCGACGGGGAGAACAACGCCGGGGAGGTCCACCCGCAGACCGCCGCGGAGGCCCTGCGGAAGGCGGGAATTTCCCTGTGGGTGATCGGGGTGGGCTCCACCGGGGAGGTTCCCATCGACTACGTTGACCCGTTAAGCAAAGTCCGGCGGACCGGCGTGTTCGACTCCCGCTTTGACGTTGAGCGGCTGCGGGCCATTGCGGAGACCGGCGGCGGAACCTATATCGCGGCCCCGTCCGGGGCCTCCTTTGCCGGGGCCTTTGCCCGTATCGACAAGGCCGAACTGATTGTCCGCCGCCAAGGAACCTTTATCCGGCGGCAGCCTTTGCACGTTCCCCTGATCATCGGGGCGCTGATCCTCCTGGCGGTTCCCCGTTTTATCCGCCGGGGCGTACTGGGGGCCCTGCTGTGATCCGCTTTGAGAACCCGCGGGCGCTGTACCTGCTCTTTGTCCTGATCATTCCGGCAATAGCCGCTCTCGTCCGCATCCCGAAGCTCCTGCGGCTCCTCCGGCTCTTTCCCCCAAACCGGCGCTTCCTGGCGGACGGCCTCCGGTTCCGCTGCGGCGTTTCGGCCCTGTTCTCGATCATCAGCGCCGGCTGCCTGATCACCGCCCTGGCAGGCCCGTCCTGGGGCAGCCGCCTCGTCCCTGAGCCGCGCCGGGGAACCGAGCTGGTCCTCGCGCTGGACCTGTCCCGCAGCATGGATGTGCGGGACATGGCGGATCAGTCCGGCGCGCCCCGCTCCCGGCTGGAGGCGGGAGCGGCGCTGGCCGGCGTTCTGGCTGCCGCTTCGCCGGAGATACGCTTCGGCATCGCCCTGGGCAAAGGCTCAGGCGTACTGGCCCTCCCCCTCACGGATGACCGCGAAGCGGCGCTCACCTTCCTGGAGGGGCTTTCAACGTCCCTCATCACCGGCAGGGGCACGAACCTGGAGGCGCTCCTGGACGCGGCTGCCGGCGCGTTTGAAGACGGCTTCCCGGCGCGGCGTGAAATTCTGCTCTTTTCCGATGGGGAAGCCCTTTCCGGCTCCCTGGGCACGGCGCTTGAGCGGGCGGCGGCACGGGGAATTACCGTCAGCGCCGTGGGTCTGGGCGCCGAAACCGGGGGAATCGTGCCCGCCGCTCCGGGAGAAGCGGAGGCGGTGAGCGTCCCGCACAGAGAAGTCCTGCAAAGCGCCGCCGCGCGGGGAATTTACCTGGACGGGAACAGCGGGCACAGCGCCGCCCGGCTCTTGGAATACTTCGCGGCCCCTTCCGCGGATGGCTTTTCCGGCGGGGCAGCCGGATTCAGGCGGGAAAGCGAAGCCCAATGGCGCTTATTCGTCCTGGCCGCCTTATGCGCCCTGGGGATCGAGAAAGCGGCGGCTAAGGTATGGCGGCGGGGCGGGCGCAGGCTCAAAGCGGGGAAGGGGCTTCTGCTCTCCCTGGCAGCCGCGCTCTTGGCGGGCTCCTGTTCGCCGGTATTGGGCAAGCTGTATATAATAGAAGGGAGTTTCTTGAGCGCCCGGGGCCGCTCCGCCGAAGCGATGAGCGCGTACTTGAAGGCGCGGGCCTTCCCCGATGCCGCGCCCTACGCCGAATACGGCCTGGGCTGCGTGTACCTGGCTTTGGACGAGGGGCAGGCGGCCCAGAAGCGTTTTGCCGCCGCCCTGTCCGCCGCATCCGCGGGGGATACTGAACTGATCTACCGTATCCGGTATAACCTGGGGGTAATTCACTTTCAGAACGGCGGCTTTGAGGCTGCGGCAGAGGAATTCAGGCGGGCCCTGGAAGCGGAGAGCGGCAAGATCGAGGCCAAGCGGAACCTCGAGTTGAGCCTGCTTTCCCACGGGGCGCGGGAACAGAGCGGCGCGGCGCCGGTGTTTGACGGGGACGGGGGCGATTACGGGGCGCTGTTTGATCTTATTCGGCGGAAGGAGCGGGATCGATGGAAAAGCAGAGAATGGGACGGCGCGGCGGACGATGGAGGGCCGGATTATTGAAGAGCGAAGAACGCGGGGGGCCATCGAACCGGCGGTTCGCGCTCCCCGCGCTCCCCGTTTGCTGGGCGCTGGTATGCTTGGCTGCGGGGATTGCCGCTGCGCAGGATGCGCCCCTCATCCTTCAGGCGGAGGCTTCCCCGGCCAACCCCGCCCCCGGCTCCCCCTGGACCGTCCTCCTCCTGGTCGATCACGGCGAACCTGCCCAGGTCATGATACGCCCCCCGGAATTGCCCGCATCCCTCAGCCTCGAACAGCTTCATATCGAACCCCACCGCGGGCGGGACGGCAAACGCGCCACCCAGGCGGAACTGCGGTTCATTCCTCTCCGGGCCGGGCCCATCCTGCTCAAGCCCTTCGAGGTGAGCGTTCCCGGCAGGAGGGAGCTTTCGCCGGAACTGCGGGCCTTCGCCGGGGACGCCGCCCTGCCCTGGGAAGCCCGCCTGGTGTGGGATGGAATTCCCCGCTCCCTCGCGCCCGGCGAGACGGCGGAACTCAGCCTCTTGATGCGGCCAGCGTCCGCTTCCGGCGCGTTCCCGCCGCCATTCCGCCCGGAAACCCCGGAAGGGGCCCTGCTGGAAGCAATTCCCCTGGATGATTCCGCCCGCAGACAGGGGCTGATCCTCAAACTGCGGCTTACCGCCCTGGAAGGGCCGGAACTGCGCTTCACCCCGCGCTCCCTGCCCTGGGGAGCGCTCGCCCTGGAAGTCCCCGGCTGGCGGATTCCCGTGCGGCCTCCCGCGGCTCCGCCTCCTTCGGAGTACGCTCCTCCGAAGAAGGCGGATCAGGGCGGCGCTCAAACCATTCCCCCGTTCCCGGCCTTCTCAGCGCGGGCCCCGGAAACCTATGCCCAAGGCGCGGCGCGCTTCGGCCTTGGCGGGGACTATGCGCGGATCATGGGCCAGGCCCGGCTGCTCTGGGAAACTTCCGCGCCGTCTGAATCCCTGGCGTACCTGCGCCGCCATGAGCGGGATTCACTCTTGGGGCCTTCCCTCGCCTTTCCCAGGCGGGTCGCGGAAGAGCATCTGGGGCTCGGCCCCACGGAAGACGAAGCCTGGCGGCCCCGCATCCTGGCGCCGGTTCTGCTCACCGGGGGCCTGGGCCTGGCAGCGGGAGCCTTCATCCTTTACGCGCTCCGCCGCAAACGCGGAAAAGGGGCTGTAACCTCGGCTCCTTCCTGGGGTTATCAAGTTGCCGGGCTCGCGGCGCTGGTCATGCTCGGCGCGGGCGTCTGGCTGGGGACAGCGGGGAGCGCGGCGCGGCGGGGGGTACTCCGGGAAACGGGCGTGTACCGCATCCCTGACTTGGGCGCCGATCCGGGCTTCGGGGCCCGCGAAGGGACGCCGGTGCGGGTGATTTCCGCGGCGGGGACCTGGGCGTATATCGAATCCTTGCACGGCAGCGCCGGATGGGTTCCCCTGGACGCGATATTCTTTTATTGAGGGAGCGGAGCGCCGCGGAACGATGGTTCACGGCCTTTTACAGACACGGTGGATTTTGGGGACATACTGGACGAATGGGAGCGCCAAAGCCGCCGCCCCGGCGGTACAAAACAGAGCGCCGCGCAAAGCGTCGCGCAGAGTGCGAAGGAGAAGAAGCCGCGGGATGAAAAGCCCGCCAAGCCTGACCCGCTGACCGCCTGGCTTGCGGTGAATACCGTGCCGGACAAAGACGCCGAAGGCGAAACCTGCGGTGAAACCGGCGGTGAAACCGGGGCGAGGGCTGGAGAACGCCGGCGCCGGCTTCTCGGCAAGCGGCCTGACGGGGTCATCGATCTCCACGGTCTGACGCGGAATCAAGCCTGGGAAGCGCTGGACTCATTCTTTGAGGAGGGCCGCCGCAAGGGTTTTGAGAAACTCCTGGTGGTACACGGCAAGGGCAGCCATTCCCAGGGGGAATCGGTACTCAAGCGGACGGTACGGGAATACATTGAACGCTGTCCTTTTGCGGGGGAAAGCGGGCACGGGGCCGCTTCCGCCGGGGGGAGCGGCGTTACCTGGGTACTGCTTAAGAGCCTGTTCAAATTGTAGATTTTTACGGTCAATAGACCGCAAAAATCCCGATTTTCGGGCTCTGCGAACCTTTGGTTCGATGGAGCCTGCAAGGTAGAATTTTGGCGTTTGCAACGCCAAAATTCCAGATTTTAAACAGGCTCTTACACCCAGGGCGAAAAATATATCATCGGCTGTCTTGACGACTACCCTGAGTACCCGACACAGGGCATTGACCTTCCCGAACTGGAAAATAATCTGCGGGAAATTTACAGCTTGATTATGGACGGAACCCTCACTTCGTCCCCATCTTCCTGAAAATCGGGGCCAAATAGCGCTCGGCCATATACTCTGATGTAAACCGCGATTTTTTTTATTTTTCCGCTTGACAAAAAAGCGATTTCAAGTGTAAAATCAAACAACATGCCCGTATGGGTATGACATACCGTGTCCGGGTACTCCGTACCTTACGGGCGCGGAATTTTAGTGTAATGGAGATGATCATGAAAAGTGGAAAAAAACAGTTAATCATCGCTGGGGGGGCCCCCCCCGGGGGCCGGGGGCTAAAACAAACAAGGTAAGGAACCGCTTGG
>JAITHH010000034.1 GCA_031280065.1 Treponema sp.
TTCTGGAGTCGGACCGCTCAAGATCATCGGTGTTTACCGTAAAGGTCCGCTCCTCTCCCGTCTCCGCATTCGTGTATGAAAACTCTATCTCGTTATACCCGTCCGCCTTGGTTTTGGAATGAATCTTCAGGACGCCCCGGTTTTCCACATCAATGATCAGATTATGGTAATCCATGTAATCGGGATCGGGAACAAAATCCTCGTCTGCGCCCCCGGCGCTTACCGTGATGCCCCCCCCTCCTTTCCGCCGGGGCTGGTTCTGCTGCACCTGTACCCGCTGCCAGCGCTCATCGGGAATATCGTCCCGTATCCACACCTCACGGAAGCCGAGGGTACTGATACGCTCGATATAGGTGGATATTTCCCCAGCCCGCAGCTCTACCAGCACAACCCGCCGGAAATCCTGGTATTGCTCATAGACCGGGTCCAGCCCCCCTTTCCGCAGCCGCTCATACGTATTCAGGGCGGGATCATGCGAGAGAAAAGCGCCCACCTGGAGCCGGTAAAGGCCCGTGCTGTTTCCCGGAGGAACCCGGCCTACAATATGTATCTGCTGGGCAAAGCCAAGAACCGGTATACAGCCCAGCGCTAAAACGAACCACATTTTTCTCATGCGCGTACTCCCTGCCTTATATTATCGGCTAATACGTGATTATTACCATTGTTCTAAGCGGCGTTCCGCCTCCGCCGCGTCATCATCAAGGTTCGCGGCCCTAAAAATCTCCAAAGCCCGGCGATATGCGCTTTCCGCCTGGGCCGCCCGGCTGAATTTCCTGTTCACATCCCCCACCGCAAGCCAGTCCTTGCCGATGCCGTAGGTATACTCAGCGCGGCGGTCATATTCCAGGGCCCGCTCAAGCGCTTCCAAGGCCCCCTCGTAATCCCCCGCCAGAGAACGGGTAGAAGCGATGAGATACCAGTCATAGGCGCATTGCTCCAGATACCGGCCCGCGTCATGAATGGCCAGCGCCTTTTTGAAGGCCCTCTCAGCCTCCGTCCAGCGGCGCTCCTGCCGTTCCGCCATGCCTATCACCGTCCAGGCCAGCGCTGCGGCAAGCTGATCCGCCTTGATACGGCCCAGGTCCGCCATCAGCGCGGCGCGAATCCCCGTAAGATCGCCGCCCTCCATGTCCAGCAGACGGCCCCTGGCTTGGTGTACCCGGCACACCGCCTCAAGCTCCGCCAGCCCCGCCCGCTCCGCTTCCGCCAGCGCCGCGCCCCAGGCCGCCTCCGCCTCGTCCCGCCGGCCCATGCCCCGCAGAATATTCCCCTGGGCCAGTCCGGTCTTCACCAGCAGCGGCGGATCATCGGCGCTTACCGCCAGCCGCCGGGCTTCCGCCGCTATGTCCCACGCCTCCGCGTAATTCCCCCGATCCGCCTCTTTCGCGGCGAGTTTCAAGTTGGTCTCGGCCAGATGCCGCAGGGTGAATATCTCCGCGGGCGGTTTGGGTGCGCTGGAGCAGGCGGCGATCAGAAGGATCAGCGCCGCTCCGCTTAATGATACCCTGCTTTGTCCCATCTGCATACTCCTTGACGGGGGAAGGGAGGAAGAAAAGAGAGAAAAAGGAGACAGACTTCTCTATACTCTTTTCTCACTCCTATCACTCTTTCCTCTCAAAAGGCCATGTCGCGGGCGGATGCGCCGCTGCTCTGGATGCGGGGCTGGGCAGGAACCCCGTTCTTTAAGAGCGGATTGTTGGTCAAAGCAACCAGCACATCCTCAGCGGTTTGTACCGCCTCCTGCAACTGCCCCAGCAGCGCCGCCGCCTGGGGAAGCCGCGCCGGAAGCGCGGCGGAAGTCCGCTCCAGGTTCCGCAGCGTACTGGAAACCGCCTCCAAAGAAGCTACCAGGCTCGTATACACCGGCTCCTCCGGATTCAAAACCGCCGCTATCGTATTATCCGGGGCCGCTAACTGAGCCGAAAGGGTCTGGAGATTCAGCACCACCGGACGCAGGTCCTCCGCAATCCGCCGGATCGAACTGTCCGTGTCCTCCGCCAGCGTGGAAACGCCCGACACCGCCCCCTCCACATTGTCCAGAATCCGCCCCAATGAACCGGAATCTTCCCCGGCCAGCGCCCCGTTCACCTGAACAATAGTCTGATTCACGTTGTCCAGGATCGTATTCGCCCGGCTCAACAAAAGGGCGATGCTGTCGTCCTGGCTGGGCACAAAGGCCAGCCCCGCGCGGATCAGCTCCCGCGCCTCCGGGGAATGACGGTTGGGAATGGTCTCCCCCTCTTCCAGCAGCCGCTCCCCCAAACCGGCGTAGAAGAGGAACTGATTCCCCAGGTTGATGGGACTTATCACCACCTCCACCAGGGAGCCCTCCCGGACCCGGTCAGCATAGCTGTCGTAAATGGCGATGGCGGCCTCCACCCGGTCGTCTTCGGTCAGGCGGATTTTCTTGACGCTGCCGATGGTGAATCCCTTGTACTGCACCGTCATGTTGCGGCTCAGGCCCGCGGCGCTGTCAAAGTAGGCGGTATACAGGTAATCGCGGGCGAACCAGCGCTGCCGGCTGCCCAGCAGCATGATCACCGCAAGCAGGGCGAGCAGGGCGATAACCGCGAGAATCCCCACTATTTGGTCGGCAAAGCGTATTCTGAATCGCATGGGACTCTTTCCTTATCCAACAATCTCCGCAAGCCGCCCGTCCCGGCTCATCTCTTCCCCCTTGAGGGTGAATGAAATGCGTCCTCCAATGATCACTATAACATAATCGGCGAGGTCTTTAATGATCCGCAGATCGTGGCTTACCAGGATGATAGTCCCTCCCCCAGCCTTGAATTGCCGGACGATGCCCAGAAGCCGCTGCGCCGCGGCATCGTCCAGGGATTCAGTCCATTCGTCCAAGAAGAGCAGCTTTGGCCGGCAGAGCATGGCCCGCGCAAAGGCGATGAGTTTCTGCTCCCCCATCGACAGTTTCGCGGGCCGTATGGAAAGGTCCCGCTTATACCCGGCTTCCGAGGCAGCGCGCCGTATCCGCTCGTCCCGTTCCGCCCGGCTCATGCCGGGAAAGTGGATGCGCAGGGGAAGCTCCAGAATCTGGTAGAGGCTCTGGTTCGCCCATAGCGCCGAATCCTGGAACACCACGGCTCCGTCCCGGCGGAAGTCCAGGTTTTGCGCCCGGTTCATGGCGGCGATATTCTTCCCGTAATAACAGACTTCGCCGCCTGTGGGCACCAAAAGTCCCGCGGCGAGTTTTAACAGGGTACTCTTCCCGCCCCCGGAAGGTCCGGCCAAGGCTGCGGTTTTGCCTTCTTCAAACCGGAAGGAGACACATTCGATGATCGTTTCCTTGCCCGCAGCGGCGCTCGCCACGGCGCCCGCCGCTGCCCCCCCGCCGGCAGTAAAGGATATGTTTTTCAGCTCGAT
>JAITHH010000052.1 GCA_031280065.1 Treponema sp.
AATACACCGGAGCGCACACAACCGTAGAGAAACTGGAATCAATCAGCAATTGACGGCTTACAGCCAGATACACACGGTAATCTTTGGGGGCGTTTAAGGAAAGAGAAAAGAGGAAGCGCAGGTTGAGCGCATCGCCCGCTTTTTTCTCGCTTCTATCACTCTTTCCTTCCTCCGGTCTTCGAGTTCACAGTGCCGCAGCGGGGGATCCGCCCCCGCGCCCCCGCTGGAGGGCTTGGCTGCGCTGGATTGCTGCGATGCTCCTACTGCCCCGCGGAATACAAGGCCAGGGCCGACGCCATGAGCGCATGGATATACGGCGGCCTTCCCATGTTTGCGATAACCGCTTCTACCGGGATAAGAAACGCATCGACATATTCATCCTGATCAAGGTCCTGCCTGCCTGTATTCTGGAGGTCCTCGGCCAGGAAAAAGTGCACCCGGTTCGACATGATGGCCGGGTTGGGACTCATTTCCCCCAGCTTGCGGATACGGCCCGGCGTGTAGCCGGTCTCCTCCCGCAATTCACGGGCCGCCGCCTGGCCGCCTTCCTCTCCCTGTTCAAAAACCCCGCCGGGGAATTCAACACTCAGGCATTGAGAACCGTGCCGCCACTGGCGGACCATCACAAACTGCCGGCCCCGCTCCGTCTCCAGCAGGGGGATCACGATGGCCCAGTCCGGCGCGTCTATCACGGTAAAACGCCCCGGTTCCCCCTGGGGAGAGCGGCTGACGCTCTCCTGTATCGAAAAAACCGGCGTTTTATACACTTCCCGGCGGCTTTCCTGCTTCCAAATAAGCTGCTGAACTTCCATAAGGGCAAGCATACCCGCTCAAGCGGCTGAGGACTAGGGGTGATCATTGTTCCCCCGCCCATTTTTCGGTATAATGGCGGCCAGTATGATTCGATTACCGCCGCTTTTAGCCGCACTGCTGTTTTTCTCCTGCGCCTCAATGCCGGAGGGCCTGCTGCCGAGGGACATTCCGGCTGACGTTGCGGGCATGGTCCATGCGGGCCGCACCAAGTCGCCGGAGGAATATGCGCTTTTGGACGATCTGGGCGTAACCTGGATGCTTACTACCTTCTATTGGAGCGGCATTGAGCCTGCGGACGATCAATGGGACTTCGCATCCTATGACGCCTATGTTGACGCGGCCAAGGCTGCGGGGAAAAAGGTGCTGGGCGTCTTGGGCTACGATGTCCCCTGGATTCATGCGGACGGGAAGTCCCGTTATTACGTCCCCCCGGACAAGCGCCCCTATTTCCTTGACTATGTACGGACAACGGCGGCTCATTTTAGGGGCCGGGTTGACGCCTGGTGCGTCTGGAACGAGCCGAATTTTTCCTTCTGGTCCGGCCCGGAGAGGGAATTTTTCCCGCTTGCCCGGGAAGCATCCCAAGCGGTCCGGGAAGCGGACCCCGGAGTAATTCTTTTAGGCGGGGCGTTTAACCGGGGCGTGTTCGGCCTGCCCAAGCGGTTTATCCGGGGCCTGTTTGAATCCGGCGCCATGGAACAGGCTGACGCCGCGGCCTTTCATCCCTACGAACTGAATCCCCAGCGGGCCGCGAAGCTCTACGATGAATTCCGGCGCACGGCAGACGCCTATGGGTTCGGCGGCAGGATATGGATCACCGAGATGGGCTATCCGACGGGGGGCTGGTATCCGACGGCGGTTTCAGAAAAACGGTTCCCCGCCTCGGTGATAAAGACCTTTGTGCTGCTGGCCGTGCGGGGCCCCCGGACGATTTTTTGGTATCAGCTCTTCGATCCTGAAAAACGGGAATGGGGAAACTCGGAGGATTTTTTCGGCCTGGTACGGAGCGCGGGTGATTACCGCTCCAAGGCGGCGGAAGCGTACAAACTCTGCGCCCGGTATCTTGCGGGTACGCGCTATGATCCCGCAAAGCCCCTGCGGAATGGGCTGCCCCGTTCCCTTCACTCGTTCTATTTTGAGGGGGACGAAACCCATGTTTTGGTTCTCTGGAATGAGGGACTGTTTCCCCAAACGGCGCGTATTTCGCTTCCTGGAACCGGGCACACCCGGCGCGATCCGGTATCCGGGGCCGCCGTGCCGATCCGCCCGGAAACAACGCTCAAAGTGGGCGCTAAGCCGGTCTTCATTACGTGGCAGGGCGGCGGCGAGGCGCGGATAAGCAGGTAAGAAGAGGGTGAATAACTTAAGGGGGGGACCGGGGGGGCCTCAAGGTAGGCCGCTTTCGCGGCCAATTACAAGACCCCGGCATTCCGCTAGGGCAACGCAGATTACGCGGATGAAAAGGATGCCGCAGATGAATGGAAACAGCATCAGCGTCGAACCGAAGGTTCGCAATCTGTGTCATCTGTGGTTTAAATCCGCGTTAATCCGCCTGCCTGCCGCAGGCAGGTACAATCCGTGGACTCTGTTTGTAAAACTTGATTTAATCAGCGGTTCCTTAAGGGGGGCCGGGGGGCGGCGGAGAACCCGGAAATTTATCCGTGTAAAGGAGTGTGCATGAAAAGGAGTACCGTTTTGCAATACCGGGCGCTGCTCATGGCGGCAGGATTGTTCGTACTGGGCGGCTGCCAAAAGAAGGAAACCGTTCCGGCGGACGGGCAGGACGCGGCGGAGGTAAAGAAGGCCGCCATGGTATTCGGGCTGGGCGGCTTGGGCGATAAGGGATTCAATGATGACGGCCTGCGGGGGCTGGAGTTGGCGAAGCGGCAGTTGGGGATTGACTATGCGTATACGGAGCCCTTGGAAATCGCCGAATTCGAGGAGCAGTTGCGCTCCTTTGCCCGCAGCGGCCAATACGAGATCATCCTGGGGCTGGGCCCTGATCAGTCCGGCCCGATGAGCGCGGCAGCAAGGGAATTCCCCCATCAGAAATTCGCCCTGATTGCCGGCGCGGGGGAAGCGCTTCCCAACTTGGCAAGCATTACCTTCCGGGACAACGAGAAGGCCTACCTGATCGGGATTATCGCGGCCATGACGACAAAGACCAACAAAGCCGGGTTTGTGGGGGGGATGAATATTCCTGCTATAAATCTGTTTGCCGCAGGCTATCGCGCGGGTATTCAGGCGATCAACCCCGCGATTGAGGTAGATATTCGCTATGTGGATGCGTGGAACAACGCGGGCGCCGGCAAGGAGCTTGCCCGGCAGATCTACAATTCCGGCGCGGATATTGTGTACGCCGCGGCGGGCGCTTCCGGCTTGGGGGTATTCGCCGCCGCCAGGGAAATGGGCAAGCTGGCAATCGGCTCTGATGTAAACCAGATTACCATTGATCCGGCCCATATTTTCCTGTCATCGACCCGGCGCATGGACAATGTCGTCCTGGGAGAGATA
>JAITHH010000071.1 GCA_031280065.1 Treponema sp.
CCCCGGTTTTGATCAGATAGACTTTGCCTGAACCATTACCCATTTGACCCCCTGCCCCGATTTCCCCGTCAAAGGGATTCGCCGCGGCTTGATAGCCGTATAGACTGGTTCCCTCCGTAAAGGTGTACTCCTTGACGCTCTCTTGCAGGGAAGATAAATCTTCGGTGATGTCTGTCTTGTCCGTTTTGTATACCAGTACCCCGCTTCCGTAACTCCCGCTGTTGGCAATGATAGCGCCGCTTCCGCTAATGGCAATATCAAAAAAATCAAGGGGAAGTTCCCTGATCACGGCGGTTTCATTTGAAAAATCAATGAACACCGCTCTTTTGCTGTTGGCGCCTGTGCCGTTGTAATCCACCTTCGCCGCGGCGGATGGATATTCAGGGCCTTTCTTAGGATTTGGATTGGTCCCCGTATCGCAGGACGCCAGCACTGCCGCTGCAACGGCTGCGGAAACCAAAATGCTTTTCAGCATTTTCCCATTAAAACGATTCATACTCGCTCCTTGCGGAATCCCGTTTACGCCTATCGTAACGGGAAATCCTGTTGTATATAAAGGCCCCTACGGACCTTGTTACCACTTAAAACCCGCGCCGATAGAAAAAATTATCCCCTCCCGCAGGCCGTAGTAGTCCCGCTGGCTCTGGCCTTCGGAACCTTCAATAAAATGCGCGTTGTTCAACAGGTTCTGAATCCCGCCGTATACTTCCAGCTTTTCCTGGAAAAAGAATTTTGCGATTCGGAAATTCAGTATGAGGTAATCGGGACTGTGCCCGCTGGCGCTGCCGTCCATGCCGCCGCCGGCCAACTGGGGCGCGTTCCAGTTGGCCCGTAACGAGGCAGTGGTCTCGATGACCGGAATCGTGTATGCCGCGCTCAGGCTTATTTGATGGGGAACCCTGGACAGTAAATCTGTGTACCCGCCGGCTTCCTCATCATAGCCCTTGGCGATGGTCAGGCTGTACGCGGCCATGATCCGCAGGCGTTTTGTGCTGTACTTGAGGGACAAATCGCCGCCTGTGGTAATGGCCCTGCCCACATTCCGGTACGAGCGGGTATAGATGAAGGGCTGCATAGCCCCGGAGGAATCCGGCGCGGCCCCTTCGCGTTCATCGGAAATATAATCGTCGATCAAGTCAACAATGTAGTTAAAGTACGCCCCCGCGCTCACGGTCAATGCTTGGGTTATCGAATACTCCCCGGAAACGTTGAAACCGTGGGAGGTTTCGGGCTTGAGATTCGGGTTGCCCATGAGCAGGAAGTTAAACGGCGCGGGGTGAAAGAAAATCCAGTAGTTCTGCTTGAGGCTGGGGGTTTTGAAACCCATGCCGTAGGACAGGCGCAGGATAAGTGTTTGGAACGGGTCATAGCGGAAGGCGAGCTTGGGACTGAGCTTGACGATGTGTTCCTCATCGCCGCTGTTGGGAAGCCGCCAGTCCAGGCGCAGGCCCGGTACTATGCGGAAACGATCCATGCCCCGGATGTTCCAGGTATCCTGCGCGAAGGCCGCGAGCATGACCGCGGATTTCTCCGCGTCAAAGGCGTCGCTTTCCAGGGCTTCCCGCTTGGCGTTCACGCCGAACAAGAGGGAATGGGAAATGAGGGGCTCCCAGGAGAAACGGAGTTCCCCTTCAATGTCCTGAAACAGGCTTTCCGCATAGGGGATTTCGGCAGCAAAACTGTAGTTGTATTTTACCGCGCTGTAATTCAGCCGGTGATAGCTAAATGTACCCTCCAGCAGGGCCGTGTCCGGTAAACGCCAGGAATCCCGCAGGCTCCCCTCAATTTTACGGTTGGCAAAGTCATAGCCGTTGTCCATATCCGCGCTGACGGTTAAAAATGAATCCCCCCAGCCGCCGGATATTTCCAGGTCTCCCCCCTGGTGATGCCAGATTACGCCCCCCCGCAGTCCCGCCAGCCGCGAAGCCGCCACGTCGTAAATATCGATGATCCTGCCCATGTTGTTCCGGGCCTGCCTGATTTTTCCATCGTCCCCGTCAAAGGAGCCGCCCAGGGACAGGCCGAAGCGCCGGGAGTCATAACCGGCAAAGCCTTCGCCGTAATAGCGGAGGTTAGAGCCGATCTCATGCCGGG
The DNA here is from genome assembly GCA_031280065.1 of Treponema sp. The sequence goes on from JAITHH010000071.1 coordinate 2,095, forward strand.
TCTTGAAGGAAAATTTGTTTTTCTCCGGCTTTTTGGTGATGATGTTGATCACCCCGCCCATGGCGTCAGAGCCGTAGAGCACCGATGACGCGCCGCGCACGATTTCTATCCGCGCAATGTCAGCAACAGGGATCATGCTCACCGGAACCGCGCCCCCCACGTCGCCGGTAACTTCAACGCCGTCAATGAGTATTTTGATGTATGCCCCTTCAAAGCCCTGCATCATTACCGTGGCCTGGGGATGGTCGAATATCACCACCCCGGGGATGTTTTCCATGACCTCCGCCACGGTTTTCGCGCCCATGGCCTCGATTGCTTCCGCGCTGATCACTTCCACCGGGGTTACGCTTTCCTGGGCGTCCTCGGCGATCTTCGATCCCGTAACCACCATTACCGGTTCTTCCTGGGCCGCTAAAATATTAGATAAGACTAACAAATTAACGAGTACCAGGATTCCTTTTGTTTTCATATCCGCTCCTTCTCTTTTCCCGCTGATCTATTCGCCCGCTGATGATAACTGATACCTGATGGTAATCCGCACGGCATAGTCCCCGGCCCGGCCTTCCATGACCGGAAAGGGGCTGGCGGCCCTGACCGTTTCCGCCGCGGCCTGGGCCAGAAAGGGGTGGCCGGCATTCGCCGGGGGCTGAAGCGCGCCCAGAGAACCATCGGGCCGGACCGTGAAACTAACGCTCACATCCCCCTGGATGCCCCGCTTCCGCATTGCCAGGGGGTATACTTTTTTTTCTTCCAGCCGCCGCAGGATCAGGGCAAGGTAATCATCCTCGCTCATGCGCCGCGCCGCCGGGGAGACTGGGGCTGCGGCCGCCGGAGGGCCGCCGCTTGCTCCGGACGCGGAAGCCGCGCCATAGAAAGCGCCGGTTTCCCCAGGGGACGCGCTATCTGCGGGCAGGGGCGGCGTTTCCGCCAACAGCGAAGCTGCCAGCGGAGCTGTCATCTCCGCTGACAGCGGTTCTGCCGGCGGGGCTGACGGCAGGGCCGGCAGTTCCTCTGGCGCCGCCGCAGGCGCGGGTTCGGCAGCCGCGGACGGCGCGTGCAGGGGAAGGGCCGCCGGGGTTTCCGCCCCAGGCTGCGCGGCCAATTGGGGCGCGGATCCGGCGGCGGGCAGGGGCGGCGGGAGAGAGTCCAGGGTCAGCCGCAATTCCCGCTTTACCGGGGCCGCGCTTTTGGGCTGGCCGGAAAAATCAGCCAGGCAGATGGCCAGGAAGTGGACCGCGCCTAACACCGCAAAGCAGCACAGAGCGCCCGGCAGGGTTCCCGCGCGGCCCTGGAAACGGCTACTGGGGTTCATGGCGGATTGCCACATTCCGCACCCCCGCGTTTTTGATGCTGTCCATGACCAGGACCACCCGGTCAAAGACCGCCGCGCCGTCGCACTCCAGGGCCACGGTCAGGTCTTTTGCCGGGACGGCATATTCCGCAAGCCGCGCTGACAGGCCCGGAAGATCGATCTCCTGTCCCTCAAAAAACACCCCGCCCTGGGCGTCAACAGAAACCGTGAGCATGGTTTTGCCCTCCGCCGCGCCGGAGGATGCCTTGGGCAGCGAAAGGGCGATGGCGGGTTTTTCAAAACTCGC
>JAITHH010000073.1 GCA_031280065.1 Treponema sp.
ACACCCAAGGGGATACCGGTACTGTTCCATGTTAAAAGACCCTCCGCCGCCCGCTTAGGGGGCTACATATTTCGCCCGGCGCTCGTCAACCACCGCCTGGGCCCCCGAGGCAAGCCAGCTGGAGAGTTCCGATTCCCAAACCTTGTCAAAGTCCACGGGCCGGGCGGTTATCACTGCGGCCATGAGGACGTAGGCCTTGTCCGTAAGGGTCTGCATATAGGGGCCCGACGCGGTGAGGGGGCTTGAGGGGATGATCACCGGTACCGGCACCGGGTTGCGCATGGAAATGTCGTAGGCCTCCAGGATGTACTTGGGATCCAGGTCGGGATTCCCCAGGGTCAGCATCCGGGCGTTTTTGCCGGGGTCCCCCAGGTCGACGCCGTTGATGTTAAACGTATAGTCCATGTTATACCCGGAGTTCTGAATCCACAGGGGCGGTATTTCCTGGGGCATCTTGATCTTGGGCAGCCCGTTCACCTTATCGTGGACGATCCCCTCGGGACCGGCCTGGAGGAAGGTGTAGTTCTCCGGGCGGCCCAGCCAGTTCGCGTAACGCAGCGCCGCCTCCGGGGCCTTCGAGCTCTTGGGGACAAAGAAGTAGATTCCCTCGGGATCGTAGACGGATTTAACGGTTTTCCCTGCGGCGTTTTTGAAGGGATCGATGGCCACGATCTCCCCGGCGGGAACGGTTCTCCGCAGGTCGATGTTAAACCCTGTGCCTACATCCCAGTTTGCGCCGAAGGAACCAACCAGACCCGCCTTGACCACATTGTAAGACGCTTCCTTATCGGGGTAGAGGGGAAAGTCCCGGTCGATGAGCCCGGCGTTGTACATCCGGTTCAGGAAACGGAAGCCTTCCTTCTGGCCGGGGAGGAGGAACTCGAATTCCCCCACGGTGTTTATCCACCGTTCCTTGACGCTCAGGTTGGGGTCCACAAAGGAACCGAGGAGGATCCCCGCGTGCTGCTGCACCGCTTTGCTGAGGCCGAAGGGGATGACCCGGTCTTTACCCGCGCCCCCCGGGTCTTTTTCCTTAAAGGCCATGAGGTCGTTGAAAAATTCCTCCGTGGTGGACGGCGGGGGGAGCCCCAGCTTGTCGAGCCAGTCCTTGCGGATAAAGGTATTATGACGGCCCAGGATGGTCCGGCGCCCGGGGATGGCATAGACGGCCCCAGTGGCCCGGTCCTGTTTGCGGGCGATCAGGTAGCGCCCCGGCAGGGAGGGGTCCGGCCCCAGGTAGGCCTTGAGGTCTTTGAGCAGGCTGTCGATGTAAGGGGCCATGTCGAAGAGGCCGCCGAGGCTCTGATAGTGGGTGATCAGCTCGCTGCTGTAGGTCAGGCAGATGTCCGGGGCGTTCCCCGCGGCCAGCATGTTGTTGAGCCCCGCCACTTCCTCGCTCCGGGGCACAGTGACAAAGTTCACGGCGATGTTTTCGTCCTTCAGCAGCTTTTCCTGTATCCACTGCGTCCAGTTGTTGTTGGCGGGATTGGAGCGGGACCAGTCAGTACCTCCCCCGGTTCCCCGGTCAAACACCTCCACCGTGATCGCCGCCGGGCCGCTCCCCGGCGCGGAGCCCGCGTCTTGTCTGGTTCCTCCCGCATAGGCCAGCGCCGCGCTGAGGGAAATCAATAGGGCCGTGATAATCCGTTTCATCGGCATCCTCCTAAAAAAATAGTGCGCCGCTGATCGCGGATATTCAGTCCGGGTCAAAGTAATCAGCGGCTGTGTAGAGGGTACGCCGGTTTTTTTGAAAAGACCATTACGGGGGGCAAGAAAAACATTGCGCGGATCACGATCCTTTGTTATTCTGAGAGAGATGTGGAAAAATGATGTCCTAAAAACCGCCTTGGTTTATATTTGGCATACCCGGAGCGACGAGCCGGACAGGGATTTTGACCTGCATTGTCATAAGGAATATGAGATTTTCTACCTTATAGAGGGCGGCCTGGAATTCCGTATCGGAGGCCGCATTTTCCGGCCCGAAGCGCTTTCCCTGCTCCTGGTTCCCCCCGGGATGATCCACGGCATCAAGATTCTTTCAGAGCGGCTTTGCCACCGGGTGTCTATTCACTTTCTCCCGGAAATGCTGGATGCCGCGGAACAGGAAATCTGTTCCACGCTCTTTTATCTGGAGCAAAATTATTACCCTTCCCTGGATTCCGGTTCCTGGGGGGTTGAACCGCTGGTGCAGTCCGTTCTGGAATGCCGCTCCATGGCCGCTTCCCTTCAGCCCATTGCCCTGCGCTGCCGGATTGTCTCGCTGCTGGTGCAGATATGCCGGCTCCAGTCCCGGTTTCCCTGCACGGCGGCCCCGGCGGACCCCCGGTTCCAGGATATTCTCGTCTACCTCAACGGGAATTTACGGAAGCCCCTCTCCCTGGACAAGGTTTCCCAGAGGTTCAATATCAGCAAGAACCACCTCAATGTGATCTTCAAAACCGGCATGGGAACCACCGTCAACCAGTATATCAGGATAAAGCGGCTGGCCCTGGCCCGCAAGGAACTTGCGTCGGGGCTTAACGCCGAAGCGGCAGCCTATAACGCGGGTTTTCAAAATTACTCCACCTTTTTCCGGGCCTACAAAGCCTTTTTTGGGGATTCCCCCTCGGTTTCGGTGGTGGAGAAGGCATAACCGGCACTCCGCATTATGGCCGTGCGCGCGCGGCTCTTGCGGTGAAGGAACGCCGGGGGGCGGTCTTGAAACCAGCCGCGGAAAAAACGCGGAATGATGCAATGGAGGTCTTTTTCGGCGCGTTTTCCCAGAACCCGCGCACGTGCCGCTACGGTCCGCGCATATGCCGCTGCGGCCCGCGCACATGCGGCTGTGATTCGCGCATGTGCCGCTGTCGTCCGCGCACATGCGGCTGTGGTCCGCGCACATGCGGCTGCGGTCCGCGCACATGCGCCTGTGGTCCGCACACGTGCCGCTGCGGTCCGCGCATGTACGCCGATGACCGCCGCGCCTGCGGATACAGCAGACGGATATGCGGATGCCGCGCCCGCTTACTTGAGCAAACGCCGCGTTTGCGGCATAATACGTCTATAAATCAAAGAAGCAGGAGCGAGAATAGATATATGCCATCCAAGATTGATACAGAGCGGGTAACCGGTTACCTCAACGAACTGCTGGAGAAGATTCAGGCCCAGGCGGACCCGGACATGCTCAATCAATACCGTTCTCTTATCAAAAAGCGCGTTTCTTTTTTTAGGCGTTCCTACCTTACCGCATACTTGCTGATGGAGCTGGAACGGAAAACAGGAAACGCCGGAAGCGGCCAGCGGGGAAACCGTCCCCGCAAGGCCCCGTCCGCCAGTTCTCTGCCGGAAGAAGCCCCGCGCTTCGAGCCCAGAACCTACCTGAGCCCGGAGGAATCGGCGCGGCTCTTTATCAGCGCGGGCCGGAGCAGAAGAGTCTTTCCACGGGAGCTTCTGAACCTGATCATCGCCAATACCACGGCCTCAAAAGACGATGTTGGAACCATTCGTATTCTGGACGGATATTCCTTTGTCCAAGTCCGCGCTTCCCGGGCCGATGAGATCATCGCCGCTCTCGACGGCTCGTCTTTCCGGGGCCGGCCCATAACGGTCAACTACGCCCGCGGACGAAAAGAAGGGGGGGCGGAAGAGCCGGAGCAGGACGAAGCCAAGCCCCCTGTCCCGGAACAGACCGTTGCGCCGCAAATAGAGGCGGAGCCCTCATCCGCCGAGCAGCCTGATGATCATGACAAGGAAGAAGGCGTTTAGCCCGATCCCCGCAAGCAGTGCGCACCAGGCAGCCGCCTCCAGTATGTACGCTTGAACGGTGAATTTCCGCGCCAGTACCGGCGGGTTTCCTGGGATGGCCCCATAGACCGCGAATACATCGCGGGGCTCTGCGGGGAGCGGAAGCCCGTCCTGTCCGGCGCTTGGAACTTCACCTTGGGCCGGGGTAAGCGCGCCGAAAATATACCAGTCCTTCGCCTTTTCCGCTGCGCGAAGCGGGATAAGCAGGGGGATTGCCTGTTCTTCCGCCGGGGTGAGGTTTCTGCGGTGTACCGCGCCATAGCGCTCGCCATTGGAAAGCGTACCTTCCATCTGACCGCTGGGGAGGTGCAGGAGGGGAAGCATGACGAGGTCTCTACAGGCTCTGAAAATCCGGGCCCGCCGCCAGAGCCGCTGGTACAGGATCGTCAAGACGATGCCCGGCGGTATCAAGGGGAACAGGGGGAGCAGGGCAGCGGCGGCAGCGGTAATCACCGTCAGCCGGAACGCGGGACGGGAGAGGTAATTCACCGCCATGAAAAGCTCTGAAAAGCTCCCCAGAATCAGGGCGTAGGGGGTGAGGGTGTTCCAATACTCGTTCCGGCGCCGCCCCGAACGTATCACGCGGGTTGTCAGCGACCGGTCCGGGCCTTCGTAAAAAATGACCAGCAGGGGCGTTTCTTTGGTAGAAACGAAAGTCAGCCGCTTATCCCGCATGAGCAGCTCCCCGCCCACAAAGACCTTGGCCCCTTCGGTCAGGGTGGTAATTTTATCCCAGCGGACCCGCTCCGGGGAGCCTTCTCCCGGTTCAAAGTCCGCCAGCCCGAAGTCCTCCGGCATGGGCAGCACAAAGGTATGGGCCTCGGTGAGTAAAACGGGGATAGTCAGCGCCCTGCCTCGCAGCCAGAGGGTATGCCCGTCGGTAATCGACTCAAACCCCCCGATAAAGCGGAATTGGCCCGTTTCCCCTGCGCTGTAGCGGACATAGTCCAGCAGTGGCCGCAGCCGCAATTCATCAAAACGCCGCCTGAATATCCGCCAGCGGCGGCGGCTCGCAAAAGCCCCGGCCACCGGAACCAGCGCAAACCAGAGGATCGCCAGGGCGCATATTACTAGCAAATCCAGAATCCGCAGAGTATCATTCCTCCATGACTGAACATGGTATTATACACCTTACGGTGGGGGCCCTCGCAACCAACTGTTGGCTCGTCCCGCTGGAACCGCCCGGCCCTCCAGCGCGAAGCCGCCCCTGCGCGGTGATCGATCCCGGCGATCAGGCGCCGGTGATTATTGCGCGGATGGAACGGCTGCGGCTTTATCCGCGCATGATCCTCCTTACCCACGGGCATTTTGATCATCTTGCCGCGCTGCCTGACCTGGCGGCCTATGCTCAAGACGGCGTTGAGATTGCGATTCACCCTGGAGACGCGGATAGTCTGGGACCGGGCGCGTATTCTGTCCACCAGGCGAGTTTTGCCGCAGCGGGCGCGGCGGCGTATGTCGAGGAACTGTGGAAGCCCCTGCCCGCTCCAACGCGGCTCCTGGCTGAAGGGGAACGGATCGGGCCGTTCATGGCCCTGCATCTGCCCGGCCACACCCCCGGTTCCACGGGACTGCTCCTGGAAGAGGCGGGGATTCTTTTCAGTGGGGACACCTTGTTTCAAGGAGGGGTAGGCCGCACGGACCTGCCCGGCGGTGATTGGCGGCTGCTGCAAGCGAGTCTTCAGCGGCTTGCGGGGCTGGACCCGGCTCTGGCGGTATACCCAGGGCACGGCCCGGCAACCGCAATCGGCGCGGAGTTTGCGAACGGGGCCCCGGTGAATTGATAACGGCAGCTAACTCCGCTTTAAGTCCGTGATGATGAACTGCGGCGTCTCCACCCCGTTGAACCAGTTCCGGTTGACGGTAAAAACCGCATCCACCTCGTCCCCCTGGTCGAAATCCCGCTTTACCTTATCGGCGGCCTGCCAGTACACTGCCGGCCACTTGTGCTTTCCCGCGTCCAGCGTCAGTTTGACATGTTTGGATTCACCCTTGCCCATGAAGCTGAGACCGGAAACTTTGAGACGGCGGGCCATGAACATAAGCGGGCCGTTCTCCTCGCCGTAGGGCTCAAAGCGGTCCGTCAAGGCCAGCAGTCCAGGGGTGAGGTAGGACAGGGGAAGTTCGGCGTCTATGCTCACCGCGTCCTCGTCGGCCTCTCCGTCCAGTTCAATGGTCTCGCTCAGAACCCGCAGCCGTTCCAGAAACTGCTCCCAGTTGACCCGTTCCATGCTGAATCCCGCCGCGAAGGAATGACCGCCCCAGTCCAGGAAGAGATCGGCGCACTGCCCCAAAAATCCCTGGAGATCATAGCCCTGCGCCGAACGGAACGAGCCGGTGGCGGTGGTTTCGCTCAATGAAACCACCAGCGCGGGAACCTTAAAGCGATTCACCAGGCGGTTCGCCATGATCCCCGTAACCCCTCGGGCGATGGTCTCGCCGGCGGCCATGACCAGCTTGCCCCCGTAGCGCTCCAGGCTTTCCGCGGCCAGGGGCTCCACCGTGATCCAGGTGTCGTTGCCCAGCTTCTTCCGCTCCTCATTCATGGCGGTAATCTCCCCGGCCAGCCGGTCCCGTTCACGCGGGTCCTCCGCCAGCAGGAGGGACACGGCCTTGTCGGGGCTGCCCATACGGCCCGCCGCGTTGAGAGCGGGGCATATCTGCCAGGAGAGTTCGTGGGTACTCAGCCGCCGGCCCGCCAGCCCGATCTTAAAGAGGAGATCGTACAGGCCCGAACGGGGATGTTCCTGGAGGGAAGCCGCGCCGCGCCGCACGATGATACGGTTCTCGTCCCGCAAGGGCATGATGTCCGCGATGGTTCCCAGGGCGGCGAGTTGCAAGTCCGCGGGGTCCTCCTCCGTAAAGTGCCCCTCCCGCTTCTGAATAAAGGAACAGAACAGGTTGATGAACACGTCCATCTCCTCCGGGGCTTTTTCGGCGTAGCGGGCGATCTTGGAAATCTCGCGGATACGCAGAAGGCTCTTTCCGGCGGTCTGGGGAATTTCCTTCCCGATCTCAGGGGCAATGTCCAGCATATAGACTTCCACCCCGGCGCCGAATATTTTGGCCAGGGTCTTTTTTTGCAGCGGCTCGTCCCACACGTGGATATGCTGGCCCTCCAGGAATTCGGGCAGGCGGGTTTCGGTGATCTTCACCAGTCCCGGCACGACCGTTTCTATGAGCCGGTCAACGACGCTGAGGTTCCGCAGTTTGACGGCCTCGATGATATAGGCGTCATTGACGGGCCTGGTGTTGAGCAGGCAAATCGAGTGGCCGTAGAGATCGCTTTTGAGGGCGATCCGCAGGGCCGAAACGAGTTTATAGGCGACGCCGCAGCCGGACAGGTAGTGGAAGGGGTAGCGGGAGCCCGGCAGTTTGGGATTCACCACGGCCAGGGCCTGGGGAATTTGCTCCTGGGGGTTGTGGTGGTCGGTGATGATCACGTCGATTCCCAATTCCGCTGCCCGCGCGGCCTCGGCGATATTGGAGATTCCGCAGTCCACAGTGATTATCAGCGTACCCTGTTGGGCGGAGAAGTCTTCCACGGCCTCCATGGAGAGGCCGTAGGGTTCGTCTCCCAGGGGCAAGCGCCACTGGACATCCATACCCTGCCGGGTAAGGAAGGAAGTTACCAGGGCGGTGCCGCTGACGCCGTCCACGTCGCGGTCGCCGAAGACCAGGAGCTTTTCCCCTTCCTCTTTGGCGGCGAGGATGCGGTCTACGGCATCTTCCATGCCGGGAAGGTCGAAGGGGTTGCGGAGGTGCCGGGGATCGTCTTCCAGGAAGTAGCGGATGTCCTCTCCGGTGATGATGTCCCGTCGCGCCAGAACCGAGGCGGCCAAGAGGTCGCAACCATATTTTTCAGCGATTCCTTTGACTAACTCCTGGGGTATGTCTTTTTTTTCCCAATTCATGTCCGTGTCCCCTTTCCGTAATCATTATAGCACTAAAAGCCCGGAAGTGAACAGACGACGTAATCACTCACGTAAAATCTAACAATGGAAATACCCTGTTTCCAGGCATCAAAAGAGCCTGGAGGCAGCAAGTGGGGTTCACTCGTATCTTACCCATTTCCCGGAAAAGTAAATGCAGTTGCCCTGCCCCCGGCGGCCTGT
>JAITHH010000112.1 GCA_031280065.1 Treponema sp.
GGTCCTGCTTTTCGCGGGCATGGGGCTTTGGGCCGGGGAACCCCCTTTCAGCCTTTCCGCAATGGGCGGCTTTCCCCTGGAAGGGACGGTCAGCGAACTCAAGGCGCTGCACGATATTCACGGCGGGGTGTTTGTCATCTTTATCGCTGATGGACGGCTGGGGATATATCACGGCGATAAACAGGGGAACTTCGAGCCCTATCAGGCGGAAGGCTTGGAGGAAGAGGAGCTTGGGGAAGTCCGCCTGCTGCGCCTGCTTGACCGGGGCCCCCGGCATTTCGCCGCCTTCATCAGCCGCACAGGAGGCGCGGAGACCGTATATCTCCTCAGTCTGGATCACCAGGGGGGATTACGCGCATACCCGGCGAGGGAAACCCGAAGCGCGGAGCGGATCGCCGATTATGCCCTCGCCTATGGAGCGGAGGGGGCGGCGCTTTACCTGCTGTCGGGCGGGGTTTTGAGCGGTATTACCGGCATAAACGGGCCCTGGGAACTTCCGGTCAAACGGCGGGTAAGCGGAGAAGGAGAGCGGGTAGCGGCGTTCGGGTTCAGCGAAAACTTGAGCGGTAAATTCGGCTGCGGCTGGTATCGCGCCGCTGGAAGAGAAGGCCCGGAATGGTCCCTGTTTTCCAGCGCAAACCACGCCTTGTTTTACCGTAAGAAGCTGGGAATCTATGGCCCGGATGCCCGGATCGGCATTACAGCCGCGGCGGATCGTATCGTGTTCACGGTTATCGACGGCAAAAAGGCCGCTGTTTTTGAGGGATCGGCGGAAGGGTTTACCGCCGCGGCTGCTTTCGAGGCTCCCGTTCCGGTCAGCGGGTACTATGCGGCGGAGAATAACGGCGGGCTTGGCATCCTGACCGGCGGGGAGCGCGGCGGCGCGGTGTACGGCGTGTCCGGCGGAACCTCAGCGGCCCCCCGGTTTCAGCGATATTTCACCGTCCCTGACGGTTTGCCGGTTGAACTGGCCGATGTCAGCATAAATGCTGTCAGTATAAATACTGTAAGCAGAGATACTGATGGCAGCGGCGGGCGGGAATTCGCGGCGCTGTACCAAAAGGAGGGGCGCTGGCGCTCCGTCCTCCTGGACGCTGATCGCGGCGCGGGAGAAGAGACGATCCTGCCGGGAATTGCGGAAGGGGCGGTAAAACTGCCCGGCAGAGGCGGGGCGGACCGGCAGGGCCGTCTGCTCTATTTTATCAGCGTCCCGGAAAACGCGGGGCAGGCGGAATTCATCATGCTGAATTTCGAGCGGGATCGCTGGGGGGCGGCGCAGCGGCTCACCCTTCCCGGCGGGACCGGGAAACCGGATATTTCCGCCTGGACGCAGAAGATCAACGGCCTGCTGTTTCTTGCGCTGCATGACGGACGCCGTGTCCTGGTGTGCCGCATGGAAGGGGGCGCGGTATGAAAACTGCGCGCATATTGCTGATGACCGTATTACTGTCGGCCTGTCTTAGACTGGCGCCTCTGGCGGCGGAGCGCTTTGAAATCTACAATAAAATGCTGATAGACCAAAATGTCATCCTCTCATTGGAAAACATTGAAAGTGTTTATCAGAACGGGGACGATTGGTACTACCGGGGGAACAGCGCGGTCCTCAAGTACACCGTCGTCGAGTATCGCACTATAAACCAGGAGGCTGCGTATAGTTTCAGCTTAGATATGACGGTTTTTAGCGGGAGCATGGGGCGGGACAGTTTTGCGGTATTAACCCCGCCGTCGGGTGAACTCGCCATATCCGGCTTTGCCTATATCAATATAAGCGCGGGGTACATTGCCAACAGGCGCAATACGGAATATATGATCGATAATATCTGCCTCCGTCCCGATACCCTCCCGCCGGTTATCAGCCTGGATCGCCCCGATATAGTTGTATCAAACAGCGATGTTACCCTCACCGCGTCTGTGTCGGACAGTGAGTCAGGAGCTGCCCCCGGTATGACCAGCTATGTAATCAACTCCGGGAACCCGGTAACCGGTACGCAGGCCCGTATCACCAGCGAAGGCAGTCACACGGTTACGTTCTCCGCGTTTGACCGGGTGGGGAGAAGAACCGACAAAACGGCGCGTGTACTCATCGACAAAACCCCGCCGATCATCGAGGGTTTGAGCGCGCCCGGCTCGTGGACGGCGCCTGGATACCAGTTCAGCGGCGTGCGGCTCCAGGACCCGCCAAGTCCCGCTGTGTCGGGCCTCAAGCGGAACAGCCTCCGGGCCGTTCTCCAGGGAAACAGTCCCGCAGGCATAAGCCTTTCCTATAATGCCGCCACGGGGATGCTTGACCCGTTTACCGTACCCGGCCTGGGCAGCGGGACGCATACCCTTACCTTATTAATAGAAGATACCGCAGGGAATACCGGCCAGGCTTCCGTGTCCTTCAATGTGGACGGCACGGCGCCCCAGTTCAGCGCGGCGGTGAACGGCGTGGTTAAGAAACAGGGCCAGGGCCGCCGCATCCCCCTGCGTATCGGCGATATACAGGAAGCGCACAGCGGCCTGAACAGCCGGGCGTGGAAGTACCGCATTGACGGCGGGGCCTGGACCAGCTTCTCCCCCGCAGCCGCCGGGACATACCTCAGCGCTGAACTTGATGTTGGCCCCTTAGCCGGGGGAATCCGCCGGCTTGATATAAGCGGCGCGGACAATTGCGGGAATGCATCTACTGTGGAGACCTCCTTTACCGTTGACGATACCCCGCCCCGCATCACCCATCACGGCGCATTTGGCGCGTCGATTGACGGCGCGGCGTGGACAAACCAGAGCGCCCTCCCCGTTGCGGCCGCGGACAGTGAGAGCGGTCTTGCGTCCTTAAACGCGGAGATTAAGCGCCGGAATCTCCAGGGCCAGTGGGTACCCAGCGCGGACGCCGCCTTGAACGCCGGGCAGCTTTCCTTTACGCCCGGTACGGCGGACGGAATCTTCCAGGTGCATCTTACCGCTGAAGACCATGCGGGGAACAGCGGCGCCCTCGTCTTGTATGCGCGTATCGACCGGACCCCCCCAAGCCTGACGCTCCCTTCCGGCGTCAGCGGCGGCGCGGGGGTCAGCGCCCAGGCCGAGGACGCGGCAAGCGGCATTGACGCGGCCTCCTGGGAATGGCAGGACGGGAGCGGGGTCTGGAGGCCGGGCAGAACCGCCACGCTGGGAGAAGGCCGCGCCCGCCCGTTCCGGTTCCGGGTGAAGGATCAGGCGGGGAACAGCGCGGAGCGCGGCGGATCAATCACCGTTGACCTTACGCCCCCGCAGGCTGCCGCCTCGGTTCCCGCGATTGCCGCCGGGAACACCCTGGCCTTGCGGGACATTAACGCCCAAGACGCCCTTACGGGGATCGCCTCGGCCTGGTATCAGGTGGACGGCGGGACCCGGCAAACGATAGACGGCTGGCCCCGCACCGCGTATACCGTGCCGCTGGAATCATATTCGGAGGGAATGCACCGGATCACGCTGGGCGCATCGGACGGCGCCGGGCACACGGGCATGAGCGGGGAGTATGCGTTCATCATCGACCGGAGTCCGCCGGAAGTGAGCGGTCTGGTAATCCGGGATGTCAACGCCCCGGAAAAAGTTTTGGGCCTCCTGGATTTTACCGCATCAGAGGAGGCCCTCGTCAGGGCCCAGGGAACCGACTGCTACCGGGATCGCGGGGAGCGGCTCGCCGGGACGGTCAGCGTCTGGTATTGGGACATTCAGCGGGACCAGAACGCCCCCGCCGTATTCTCCCCGGAACGCTCATCGGCGCAGCCGGAATTCACCGTGAGCGGATTGGCCCACGGGGGCAATTACCTGTATATCGCCGCCCAAGACGCCGCGGGGAACCGGAGCGCCGCCGTACGGCAGATCGTCAACCGGGACGCGGCCATACCCGGCGCTCCCGGCGTCAAAAGTCCCACACACCGGGAAGCCCGCCGCGCAGAACACGCGGGGTTTCTCTCGACGGCTGAATTTCAATTCATTGCGGCCTCCGGGATGCTTTCAGGCACGGACGCATACCGCTGGGAACTGGAAACGCTGGAGATCGTCAGCGGGATCAGCGGTACGGCCCAGCCGGTTGCGGCGGGAACGATTGACGCCCTGGATGAGACGGGCACAGGCCGGCTGTCCCTCCCCCTTGCGGACAACGGCGAAAACGAGTTCTACCGCCTGTCCGTGCGGTGCATCGGCGGGAACGGCGCGGAGGGAATTCCGGCGGCCTATCAGTTCCGGGTTGACAGCGCCGCGCCCAGCGAAGTGCGGATCGGGGTCTTCCCCCAAGTAGATGAGGAGCGCTGGTATCACCAGCAGGAGGCGCTTGCGGTGTGGAACCAGCCCGCCGACATGACCGGCGTCGCCGAATACCGCTATTGGATAAGCGCCGGTGAGTCCTGGACGCCCCCAACGGAGGAGGAACTGGCGGGCTATGACTTGAGCGCATGGGGCGTAACACGGGAGAACGAACTGCTGATTGACGTGCAGTCCGCTTTAGGCGGCGCGTCCTCCGGCAAACTGCGGATCGGCGTATGCGCGGAGGACTACGCGGGGAACCGCAAGCTCGGCCTGGCAAGCCTGCAATGCGACTTCCGGTCCCCGGTCTTTGAGCCCGGAGCAGGATCGCCGCCCGGCGCAAACGCGCCGCAGGGCGTGTTCACGCCGGTGGTTACGGATGCGGCTGCGGCCTTCGGCAAGGCCAAGCGTATCGTCTGGGGCAGACTTGCGGACGGCGAATCCGGGGCTGACGCGATCACCCTGATCGTTGCGGGCGCGGGGAGCAGCCGTACCTTCACCCTGCCTCCGGGAGCGGAAGAATACACCGTAGACCGCCTGGAAGACGATGCGTTCTATACGATCTTCGTCCAGGGCTTTGACCGGGCAGGGAACCGGGCTGAAGGGTATACGGCCTGCGTTACCGGAAACGGGATCACGCCGCCGCGTTTTGCCCTGCCCTACCGTGAGCCGATCCAGGGTTTTGAGCTTTCAGGACAGCGGATCGTGGACAGCGGCTCTTCGGCGTGTACGTTTGAGGGGCTTGTACTGGAAATACCCGCCGCCATGGCCGTCTTCCGCATCCAGAGTCAGCATGGACAGCAGCCTGTGCGTGAGGCGCTTCGCTTCCTGCCCCTGGAAGCGCTTGAAATCAGCGGGGGCCTCCCCCTGCGCGGCAGAGGGCCCGCAGGTCTCTACGAGGTTTCCGCGGACGGGTTTTCGATCACGGGAACCGCATTCTCCTTTGACCGGGAGTACGGCCTGGCCCTGGAAGGCGGCGCGTACACCCGCCCTGTGCTCACCGGCGGTATACGGGATTCCCGGCAAGCGGCCTTGGGAACCGTACGGCTGGGCCGGCCTCCGGTGATCCGGTTCTCAAGCGGTCCCGGACAACTGGGCGGCCCGGCGGGTATTGCAACCTGGGATGAGGCGCTTCCGGCGTTTTCCCTCCGCCAGGTTGAAACGGTCTCGCTGTACGCCGGACAAGAACGGTTTGACGGGCCCGGCATCGCCCTTGAGAGCGGCGTGATCGGGTCTGGTATTACGCTCCGCCCCGGCGAAGGCGAAGGGGCGCTGAGGATTGCGGAAAGCCGGGTTTCCGCTGAAAGCCTTGACCTCCGGGGCGTCCTGGTCATTGCCGGCGACCGTCCGGCCCGGCTTACCATGGCGGGCGTTGAGTACCGGGTAAAACAGGCCGGTGTCCGGGGCCGTTACCTCGACATATACGAGGCCGCGCTCCTCCTCCCTCCCGGCTGTGAACCGCAGACCGTAAGCCTGGGGAATTTTTCTATCGCAATTTCAAGCGGCATGGTAACAAACGGCCCTGACTTTTATGCCGCATCCCTGGTCATTCAGCGCCCCGGCGGGGGAACCTTTGCAATAGACCGGTTGGAATTCGCCCCGGACGGCAGCCTCTATGCGTCGGGGGGCATTACCTCCGAAGTATATGGAACGATGCGGGCGCACAAGCTGCTGCTCACCAACGCCGGAGCCGATTGGGAGCGGGGCGCGGAAATCGACGGGTTCTCCGCGCTGGTCCACGGCTTCCCGGTCAGCGCCCGGAACGCCCGTTTTACCAGCCAGGGAATCCTCATTGAGCAGGGCTGGATCGAACTGCGCGGGGGCCGCCGCGAACTTTCCGGGCTGGGCCTTGCGGCCAACGCGCTGAACCAGGTGTACCGGGATGGGACCATCCTCGATTCGTATACCGTTCAGAGCGGCTACGGCGATCCTTTAGCGGTGGCCGGCGGCGGCGTTACCGCCGAGGGGGTATTCGGCGTGATGACTGTCCCCCTGGGCAGGCTCCTGCAAGCCCAATCCTCTGGGCAAAGCTGGGAATTCACCGTCCGCTTTGAACCTGACGGGACCATGCGGGGCCGCCTCCCGTCCGCCGGGGGAATCGCCATCGGGGGCCATATTTTTGAGGCGGAGGGGATCGAGTTCCTGGGAAACCGTATCGCCATAGATCGCCTTAAGGCCCCGGGGATCCCCGGACTTTCCGGCCAGGCGGTGTTTGAAGGCTTTTCGTTTAACGCCGCTGATCTGCTCACCGCGGGCGCGACCGCCGCGTCCCATACCCTTGCCCTTGACGGCTGGAATATTGCCTACCCTACCCTGCGTCTTTCGGACGCGGGGATCGGCGGCTTAGGCGGCCTGGTCTTGCCGGAAACTTTGGGGGGAGGTTTACTCGAATTCGCGGACAGCATCATTGGAAGCGGCGGGGACTTCATCAGCGGTATCGCGGATAACCTGCATAACGCGGAGATTCACGGGCTTGCGGCGCGGCTTGAGAACGCCGCGCTCCAAGCGGTGTCCGGCGTGTATACGCTGGTCTGTGAAAACCCGCTGATTTCACTGCGGGACATAGGCGGGCCGGACCTCCGTTTTGGCGAAACCGTTTTTAACGCCCTTGGAAGCGTCCTGCGGGGAGCGCCGGGTACGGAAGGGGGCGGCTTTGTATCGGCCAATGGCTGCCGCGTGGACAGCGCGGGCGGTTTTATCGGGTCTGAGGGCGTCATCCTTGCCGGGAAGCTGGGCGCCCAATGGTGGGACGCGGCGGAAAGTATTCCCATACCGGAGGGCATACGCCTCTTGGCGGGCGGCCTTGTTACCGGGGCCGCGGCGAATGGAACGGCGCGGTTTCCGTTCCAGGGCTGGAACCTGGACGGCGCGGGCATTGAGTTCGGCCTGGACGGTATCACACTCTCGTCAAACCAAATAACGTACCGGGGAATCACGATTGATCTGGGCGAGGCGTTCTTTGACGCCCAGGGCCGCATAAACGCCGTGTTCAGACAGACCCAGGCCCTGGAATTGCCCCTGGTGAACGGCATGAGGGCGCTGCTGCAAGAGACGAGCATTGGCGCCCAGGGACTGGAAGCAGCGGTAACCATTTTCTTCCCGGAGGGCTTCGGGGCGAATAGCCTGCGCTTCGAGAAGATACGGCTTTTGCCTGACGGCTCATTCGAGACAAGGGCGGAAGCGGACCGGTTCAACTTCAGCCTGGGCGGGTTTGACTTCGCGTTTGAGAACATCAGCCTGGACGGGTTCGGGCTGTATATCCGGCAGGCGGAACTCACCATGCCTGAGTCTTTGGAACACAAACGGCTGTATGTCCGGGGCGTCCGGCTTTCGGCAAACGGCATCAGTCACGAGGATGACAACATCGAGCCTTTCATGCTCTGGGGCATGGAATTCCTGTTAAACGCCTTTTCTTTACAGGGCGGGCTCCTGCAATTCTACGGCGATATAAAGCTCCCCGCGGCAATGCCGGGGGTACTGTCCGGGCGGAGGCTGGCCATCCGGGAATTGAGCGCGGCCATCACCGGGGAGATACGGGCCTTTGACGCACGGCTTGAGGGCGGCTTTGAAGTTCCCTTCCTCGATTCCTGGAAGCTCCGTTCGAGTTCCCTGCGGATCAGCCATGAGCAGGGCCGTCCCCGGATCAGGCTCTCCAGCGCCGAACTGTTTTTCCCCGCCGGGTATATCGCGGACGCCATTGCCGTTGAACACCTCATGTTTGACCCCCTGGCAGGCGCGTTTGATTTCGAGTCCCTGACGGCCAGCATGAACATAGCAATGAACTGCGGGGGCCTCGAATTTACCCTTTCCACGATACGGATACAGCAGGATTTAACCGTTGGGTTCAGCGGCAGCGCCCGCTTCCCGTCCAGCGGAGTACCGGGGTTTATCGCGGGGAAGACCATCACGGTTGATGCCCTGGAAATCAAGCGGAACGGCGCGCTTGGCAAGGTAAACGCTTCGCTTGACGGCATCGAAGGATCGCTCTTGCCGGGCTTGGAGGGCCTTCTGCTGAAGAACGGCAGGCTCTCCCTGATCAAGGAGGCTGACCGGGCGCTGCTCGTGTCCGTGCGGGGAGACATCGCGCTGACCGCCGCCATGCCGGGCCCCTTGGCGGGGACGGTGCTGACCATCGAATCCTTTACGATTGATCCCAGTGTCCCCGCGGTTACCGAATTCAAGGCGTCGGCGTTTGTGCCGTCCATGCGTTTGTTTGAAAACCAGTTCCGCAATCTTTCTGTGGGGCTTGGCTGGGATGCGGTTATGCAGACAGGGCTGCTGTCGCTGCCCGGCACAATGATCCTCCCTGACAGTTTTCCTGATTTTCTGGCGGGACGGACAGCCCAGATCAGCAGCTTTACTATCGGCCTTGACGGGCTGATCCGATCCTTCGGCGCATCGTATACATCGGAAGCGGGACAGGTTTTTACGCTCGTTGACGCGGTGCGGGTAAGCGATGTGCAGGTATCGGTCGCGCTGCCCAATGGACTTGGCGGCGGGCAATTCAGCTTTGACGCGGCGGGTACGGTGATTCTCGACCCCGGACATTTCCCGGAGGGGATAGGCGGCCTTAAAACGGCGGTACGGATGAGTTTCGATACCCTGTCGGGCTTGAAGACCGTTTCCGCCTCGCTTGCCGTGCCGGACCAACTGCTGTTCGGCTCTGTGAAGATGTCGGGAGTCAGCCTGCGCGTCTTGAAGGAGGAGCGATCCCCCTTGACGCTTTCCCTTGCGGGGAATTTGGCCCTGCCATCCCGCTTCCCCGGCGGCCTTAAAGACATGACCGTCCATATCCGGCGTTTTACGATGAACGCAAACGGGGAGATCACCGATCTGGATGCGGAGGCCGGGAACATCGATACCCGCATATTCAGCTTTGCCGAATTGCGGAACGGCTCGCTGCGCCTGCGGACCGGCGCGCGGAATGAACTCATCGCCGGTGTGCAAGGGACGATCCGGCTTACCGCGCCGGGTCTGCCCAGCCAGATCACCTCGCGGACATTCACCATAGACAAGCTGGAACTGTCTACCCGTGACGGCATCAAGGCGTTTGAAGCGGGCGTGGACGGGGACCTGAGTTTCACGATCCTTGGGGGGCTGCGGGTCAAGCTGAACCGGTTCTCCTTAAGTGAATCCCGTCTGCTGCTCGATGCGGGGGTAACGCTTCCGGCAAATTACCTTCCGGGGCTGGCGGGCGCTCAAATCGATCTGGAGACCTTCAAACTGGGCTGGGACGGGAAGATTATAGAAATCCGGGGAGGGCTCGGCGCTCTGGATATTGCGGTGGCCGGGTTTAGCGGCAGGATCGACGGGCTGTACTTTGAACAGGACGCGGGGGGGCAGTACCGGGTCAGTCTGCGCTCCTGCCGTATACGCTTTCCTCAGAGCTTCGGCTCCCTGGGCGGGCAGTACGCGGCTATCAAGAACGCCTACTTTAACCCGGCAAACGGCGTTTTTATGGGAGACATCGAAGCGCCGAAACTCAGCGCGGTAATCGCCGGGTTTACCCTGGACCTCCTGGAACCGGCTATTGAGTTTACCAAGCAGCGGATCGCCTTTGCCCAGGTACGGCTCAATGCGCCTGACTTCATGGGCGCGGGCGCGGTGTCCGTGAAGGGGCTCAAGATCGCGCCGGGCGGAATCGAGCTTTCAGGGGGCGGCATAAAACTGCCGGACTTCACCCTCGGCGTACTCTTGTTCACCAATGTGGAGATCGAGTTTGCTATAAACCCAGGCGGTTCCTCCATGTTCGCGGGGCGGGGATCGGTATTCATTCCCAGCGCGGGGAACATCAGCGCGGCCTTGTCCTTTGTTGACCGTTCCAGCGTCTACCCGCTGGGGCTCAAGCAGGCGGAATTTTCCTATACCCTGGCAGCAGGCGGCATCCCCCTGGGAAACACGGGCCTGTATATCAACGGCATTACCGGGGGCCTCAGCTACGGGCCGCCGTCCGAATTACCCGGTAAAGTACAGGGCTTGTTCGGGTCTCAGGGGCCCCGGATCAGGCTCGGCGTTTCGGTGGGCGACGCATTCGGCGGCAGGTTCATCAGCATGAAGCCCGTTACCTGGATCGACATCAACAACGCGGCATGGGCCTTCCAGGGGAGCGCCGTTGTGCTGGGCGGTTCCCTGAATATCAGCGCCGAACTCACCGCCGCCCTGAGCAAGATCGGTTTCTATGCGGGGGCGCAGATCTCCCTGGTATTCGTCAAAGGCGGCGTGGACATCTACATTTTCGGCAAAAACGGCAAGCCGATCTTCTCCGGCGAAGGTTATGTACGCCTCGGCATGAAGAAAGGGGCCATCGTCAACAAGAAGGTACTGTTCATCCCCATCGTTGTTCCGGGTTCGGATATATGGCTTCCAAGCGTGAACGCCGAATTCGGCGTGTTCACCAACGGCAAAACGGGCTTTAAGGGCTTTACGGAGGTTCCCATTCTGGGGCAGGTAGGGGTCTTTGCCGGGCCGGGGGTGTTCAGCATCACGAATCTTTCAAGTTACCAGATAGAGAAGCCCGCCGTAAAAGCCCCCAGCCTGAGAAAGTCAATCCGGGCCGCACCCGGCGGTGTGAACACCGGCGGTGTTTACACCGATGGTACGCAGGATTTTGACGGCGCGGAAGACGCGCAGTACAACGTGTACATCGGGGAGGGCGGCAGGAACGGCTTGGAACGGATCGTGTTTCTCTTGGGCTATACCGAAGGGGACCCGCAGATCAGCGTGGAATCGCCTTCGGGAATCGAATATTTTGAGGGGCGGGAGCATACGGAAACGGTATTCATGGAAAATGTGCTGGCCCTGATTGTCCACAGCGAAGAATCCGGCTTGTGGCGGGCGTATGTGTCCAACGCGCCGGAAGAGAGCTATGCGCTCCAGGTTCTGGGGGTGAGCGCCATACCGGAAGTGCGGGTAAACGAACCGTCCGCGCTCGCGGAGCGGGTGAGCGGTAGTTTTATGGTTCAGGGGACGGCTGGCGGCCTTGCGGAAAGCGCGGAAAAAACCGGGCTGGAGGCGATCATCCAGGTCCGCGAACCGCTTGCGCCGGGATCGGCATCCCGGACCGGAGGACCGGCAATCCAGGCGGGAAGCGCCCGGATCGGGGCGGACGGGCGCTTTACCGCGCAAATCCCCGTAGACGACATTCCCGACGGTGAATACCTGGTGTCTGTCCAGGTGGCGCGGGAGGGTGAAAGCATCTCGCCGCCTGAATATGCGCCGGGGACGATCCGCGTGGACCGGAGCGGCCTGCCCATGAATCCGCCGGAGGGTCTGCGGGTTGCGGAAACCGACCGGGGAACGGTAACGCTGCGCTGGCTGAACAGCAGCGGGGCGAGAACCAGCGGCTACCGGGTCAAAATACAGAACATGGATACCGAAGGGGAATATTGCGTTTCCGCCGGGAATATCACGTCCTTTACCCTGCCCGGATGCGGCGCAGGACAGCGCCTGTCCTTTGCGGTGGCGGCGCTTGATGATAAACAGCGTGAAAGCCCCTTCGCCGGGCCGGTAACGATCACCGTTGGCGCGGAACGGCCCGCATATAACCGGCCCCGCGTCAGCCCCGCCGCGATCAGCGTCCGGAGCGTTATGGGAGAATTTATCGAAGGAAAGATACCGCTGGCCTTTGACGCTTACCGGGAGGATTCCGGCGCGGCGGGCTATGCGCTCGTACGGAGCGCGGAGGGGGCGGAGCGTCTTCCGGGCCGGCTTTTCTTTACGGGGCCGGTCAAGATAGCGGGGGCGCAGGCGGAAGCGCAATGGCGGATGGGGATTGCCCCGGACGCGGCCCCCGGTTTGTACCGTGTTCAGGCGGAGGCGGTAAACGAGGCAAACGGAGCCTTAGCCGCGCCCTTTACCCTGGAGATTACGGTTGAGCCGCCTATGCCGGTAATCACAAGTGTTGAACCCGCTGAAATCGACGGGACGCGGGAGCAGGCGCTTACTATCTACGGCAGCGGCTTTGTGCCAGGGACGCGGGTGTTCTGGCAGGGCCGGGAGCTTGCCCTGACCAGCGAAGGGCCCGGAGCGCCGCCGTCCATGACCGCCCTGCGCGTCCTCATTCCGGCGCAGACTGCGGCGGGGACCTCCCCCTTAATGGTGCAGGGCCTTGCCGTCGGCCTTGCCGATAGCAAGGCCGCGTCATATCCGCTCACCATAACGCTCCCCGATTGGCGGCTTGTCCTGCACAACCGGATCGCGGAAACCGTTGCCGGGGGTACGGTGAGCTATGGGCTTTCCGTGATGGGCATAAACGGGTTTACCGGCAGTGTGCCGTTTACCGCGCTTGAAACCCCCGCGGGATTTACCGTGAGCCTGCCGGCGGTCTCTGCGGGCAGCGCCGCCGCGATCCGGGTACGGGCCGCCGGGGATGCCGCGCCGGGGACCTATACCACCCGTATCACCGGCGGCATAGCCGCCGGGGGCGAGGGGAAGACCTTTGAAATCATCACGATTGTGGGCGAACAAGCGCCCGCGCCGCGCCTGAGCAGCGTGTACCCCAGCGCGGGCATCGCGGGGACCGTGGCGCGGGTGTACGGCTATGGGTTGGGCGCTCAAGGCCGCTTGTATCTGAACGATCAGCCCCTGGAAGTTTCCCATTGGGAGGATGGGGAAGCGGTATTCACCGTCCCGGACACGGGGAAAAGCGGTTCTCTCTACGCGCTTACCGCTTTCGGGGAGAGCAACCGGCTCCCCTTTGGGGTGCGGGAGCGGGGATTCAGCCTGCGTCCCGCCGAGTCCCTCCTGGAAATGAGCGCCGGGGAAACGAAACGCCTGGAGATTGCCCTGTCAGGCTACGCCGATACGGTGTACCTCCAGGCGGAAGCCGAGCCCGGAGCGCCTCTGAACGCGGCGCTGGAAACCAGCGAGGCCGCGCCTAACCGGATCATTGGAATTCGTATCAGCGCGGCGGGAGCGGCGGCGGACGGGACCTGGAAATTGCGTGTCTGGGGGAAGAGCCGGGGCTATGAATCTGCGGCGGAGATTACGGTACGCATTGGCGGCGCTTTCGCTCTTGAAACGGCGGAGCTTCCCGAAGGTGAAACCGGCGTTTCCTATTACGCGGCGCTGTCCAGCGTCAACGGCGCGGGTCAAGCGGAATACCGCCTGATCAGCGGCGGGACGCCGCCGGGTTTGAGCATGGATCTCCAGGGGGTAATCAGCGGGATTCCCCGTCAGCCGGGCTCGCGGCTGTTGCGGTTCGAGGCCCGGGACAGCGGCGGGCGGTCCGCGTCCAGGGAACTGCCCCTGGTCATCAGAGAAGACGCCTGGGCTCAGGCGGACAAGGACGGCGGTATGAGCCGGGCAGTCAGCGCGGAACTCCCGGCAAACGCGGAGACGGCGTGGCGCTATGACGGGAAAAGCCCGGTCCGCGCCATCATCGCGGCGGAGGAGCAGGTCATCATGCTTACGGACGAGGGAATCACCGCCTTGCACCGCACGCGGGGCGCATTGAACTGGACCTGCAAGGGCGGCTACCAAAAGGCCGCCTATGCCGGGGGAAAACTCTACGCGCTGACCAGCGCGGGCGTCCTGGAGGCGCGGGATATGACCATCGGTTCGCGCCTAAGCGCCCGCGGGGGAATTCAGTCGTTCAGTACCAACGGCACGATCATTCTGGCGGAAAGCGCTGACGCGATCTTGGCCTTGGACGCCGCCGGGGGGACGCTCATGGCGCGGTATGAACTCCAGCGGGAAGGGGGCCGGGTGTTATGGCAGAACGGCGTTCCCTATTGGATCGGGGAGACGGGCTTTGCGCCCCTCTTTGGGAAAGGCGCTGCCTGGGACGCGGGGGAAGCGATCTGCGCGGCGGCGGCGGACAGCAGGGGATACGCCCTGCTCACGGAAACCGCCCTGATCCTGCTAGACCGGGAGGGCCGCGAGCTTGGAAGAGCGGAGCGCCGCTCCCAAAGAACCGCCGGGCTTGCCTTGGCGAAAGATGCGGCGCTGGTCGCGGATCACGGTATGGTCTGCGAGTACCGCCGGGAAGACTTGTCCCTGCGCTGGGTAAAACAAAGCGGGGAACATCGGGCGCTTGCCCTGGGTAAGGAAAAAGCGGTCATAGCCGGGCCGCCGGGCCTGCGGGTGTTGAACCGCTCTACAGGCGCGGATATTTGGCAGGACGAGAAGTCCTATACGGCCCTTGCCCTGCACCGGGGGCGGATCTATGCGGCGGACCGTCAAGGCCGGGTATACGCCTACAGCGGTTCCGCCAATGACGAGGGCCCGCAGACGCGGATTCACCTGAATCCCGCCGCGCCCGACGGGATGAACGGCTGGTATATCACGCCGCCCCTGGTACAGATACAGAGCGGCGACCGGGAAAGCGCGGTTGCGGAATTGAAGGCCTGGTACAACGGGCGGGAACTGGCCGATCCCGCGGAATCCTTTGTTTTGGAGGACGGCGGGCACAGCGTCCTCGCCTATGGCGTTGATACGCACGGGCTGAGGGGCGCAGCGGCGCAGGCGGTCTTGAAAGTGGACGCGGCCCCTCCCGAAAGCGAGTACCAGCTTTCCGCGGAGCCCCGGAACGGCTGGTTTACGGGGGCCGTAACCCTCAGCCTTGAAGCCTGGGACGAGGAGTCGGGACTCAGCCGGATATGGACTTCCATGGGAACCTACACGGAGCCGGTCTGGTTCGGCGGCCAGGGGGTACATCCCTTCTCGTGGTACGCCCTGGACCGGGCGGGGAACCGTGAAACCCGGCGGAATATCGAGATACGCATAGACGCGGAAGCGCCCCTGACCGAGGCGCAGGCCGCTTATGACCGGGGCATGACGGAACTGAGCCTTATGGGTATAGACGCGCTGTCCGGCGTTGACCTTATCGAGTATTCGATTGACGGCGGCCCGGCGGAGCGCTACACGGAACCGCTGGTGTTTATGCGCGAGGGTAAATACCGGGTGCGCTTCCGGGCGATAGACCGGGCAGGCAATGCCGGGGCGTGGGCGGACCGCGAGGTGTGGGTAACGCCCCCGGAGGAGGAGGCGCTGATCCGCTCGGCGTCGATTAACGGCAAGGAGCGGCAGGTTATGAGCCCTGCCCGGAATGGGGCGGCCTTCGCCCGTTCCAGGGATGAAAGCGCGGCGTTATTCAACCTGCCGTCCTACGCGCTGGGCGGGGCCTATCTGCTCTGGGAAGCGGAAGACCTCCGCGCTGATGAAAGCGCCCGCATCCGCTTCCAGGTGAACAAGGATGCGGCGGTCTATCTGTTTCTTCCCCCCGGCCTGGACGCGGACCCGAAGTGGAGCTTTGTCGAGGGGAATGTGCGCATCAACCGGCGTTACTACCCGGAGGGCGCGGCAATTTATATGCGGCGTTTTGACGCGGGGGCTTGGGTTGAATTGCCGTCTCTCCCTGCGGGGATGCCGCCGCCTTTAACGGCGGTTCAGGAGCGGGGCGCTGTTTTCGGCGATATCCAGCTTCGTGAGGCGGGATCGCCTGACTCGGTCATGCCGGGCGAATACGAGCGGGGATCGGTTCTGATCCTGGAAGCGCAGGTCAGTCCGTGGCCTTACCGCCGCCGGCTGCCCTTACGGAAACGCTGGCTGGTCAACACCGGCGATGGCTGGATTCCCCTGGATGGGAACCAATACGCCTTGCCGGAGGAACCGGACCGCTCTTACCTGACGATACGCCTGGAACTGTACACCCCTGACGGGCAGGTGGAACACCGGGCGGAGAAGACGGTAGGGATAAAGGGGGGCCGGGAGTAAGACTGCTGTTTGAATGTCTGGCGGCGCTTTGATGCGGGTGATGGGGGAACACGGTCAACAACTTAAGAAAATAAGCGGAGGAAGCTGCGTACCCCCTCTGGGGCAGCCCCGCAGCTTTGGCTTGAGCGTTTACGCTCCGCGCACACGCTCAAGCCAAAGCCCCTGCCAGCGTGACGTGATAATAGGTAGCTACGTCATCTTTCGTCATATACAAACACCGGTCACGGTGGATATTTTCCGATGCATGGTATCAGACCCTGTCCAGGGCTATCAGCGCCCCGCCGTCCAATACCTGGACCCTTCTAATTCCAGGTTGTTCTGGCTCATCCGCTCTTGCATCCGCCTTTACTCGCTACCGGCGCGTTTCTCCCGGCTTCGGACGCGGCGGCGGAGGGGGAGGCTTTCGGGGCGGGGAGCGTTCCGCCTTCGCCTTTTCATCGGCGAAACCACGGGCGTAGCCGTTCTTGTATGCCTGTTCTTGTTCCGCAAGGCGGTACTTTTCAGGAATTTCGCGGTTTAGGATAACCGCATCCCTGCCGGTGATGTAGCCCGTTATACCGTGGTCGCGGCCCGCCCGGTACGCTTCCTCGTACTCAATTTGTGGTTTTGGATCAGGAGGCTGCGCCGGGGGCTGGACGATGATGACCGGAGCAACGGGGCTGTTGTCCGGCGTCAGGGTAACGGTTGTCTCGACGATATGCGCTGACGCTGCTTCGCACCCATCCCGCCGGGCGTTTTGCAGGGCGATGCGTTCCGCCTCCCCCTGGGCCGCCGCGCTTATTTTGTAGGTCATTTGCCACGCGATGAGCGGAAAGTCTTGACGCAGCCCCCGCACCGTGATGGTGTAGAGCGGATCAGCGTATAAGGAAAACGCCGCGAAAACCAAACAAACAATGATTACTGTACGCCTCATGGAAAATTCCTTTCAAAAAATCAGGCAGGACTGAAGTCCCGCCTGAAATGGTGT
>JAITHH010000137.1 GCA_031280065.1 Treponema sp.
GGGAAAAGCTCCCTGGCCTTTGACACGATCTTCGCCGAAGGCCAGCGCCGCTATGTGGAAAGCCTGTCCGCCTATGCCCGCCAGTTCCTGGGCCGCATGGACAAACCCGACCTGGACTATATCGAAGGACTCTCCCCGGCAATCTCCATAGAGCAGAAGACCACCCACCGGAACCCCCGCTCCATCGTGGGCACCGTAACCGAAATCTACGATTATTACCGCCTCCTCTACGCCCGGATCGGCGTAGCCCACTGCCCCCAATGCGGCAGAGAAATCCGGGAACAGCCTGTGGATCAGATCATCGACGGGATTCTCCTTATGGGAGCGGGAACCAGAATACAGCTTTTGGCCCCCGTGATCCGGGGGAAGAAAGGCGAACACCAGAAAATCATCGAAGACGCCCGCAAAGCCGGATTCGCCCGGGCCCGGATAGACGGCGTACCCGTCAGCCTGGACGAAAAACTGAGCCTGGACAAACAGAAGAAGCACACCATCGAGATCGTCGTGGACCGCCTGGTGATCGGGCCGGAGATACGCACCCGCCTTGCCGAATCCGTGGAAGCCGCGCTCCAGGCTTCCGATGGAATACTCCTCGTACTGAGCCAGGAACCCGTAGCGGAAGGCGCGGGCGGAGAAGGCGGAGGCGGCGTGATCAAGGAGAATTTCTTTAGCCAGAAAAACGCCTGCCCGGACTGCGGCGTTTCCATCCCGGAACTCCAGCCCCGGCTTTTTTCGTTTAACAACCCCTTCGGCGCGTGCCCCTCCTGTTCGGGCCTGGGCGCGAAGCTGGAATTCGACCCCGCCCTGGTGATCCCCAACCTCGCCCTCTCCTTCAACGAAGGGGGCTGCGTCCCCTACAACCCGGACAGCGCCTGGCACCGCAGCCGCTTTGAAAGCCTCGCCAAGCACTACAAATTCAGCCTGGACACCCCCTTCAAGGAACTCCCCAAGCGGGCCCTGGACGCGATCCTCTACGGCAGCAAGGACGAAATCAGCATCCATTACGAGAACCGCGAAGGAACAGGCCGCTTTGAGTACCAAACCCGCTTCCCCGGCGTGCTGGAAGACCTGAAACGGCGCTACCTGGAGACCCAAAGCCCCGGCGTCAAGGAATGGCTGGAGAAATTCATGAGCCAGAAACCCTGTGAAGACTGCGGCGGCAAACGCCTGCGCCCCGAAGTCCTGGGCGTTACCGTAGGAGGCCGCGGCATCTGGGAACTCACCAGCCTTTCGGTTACGGAGTCCATCAAGTTCTTCGAGACCGTTAAATTCAACCGGAACGAAAAGAAGATCGCCTACCAAATACTGAAAGAGATCAACGCCCGCCTGGGTTTTATGAAGAACGTGGGCCTGGACTACCTGACCCTGGAGCGCAAGGCCGCCACCCTCTCCGGCGGCGAGGCCCAGCGCATACGCCTGGCCACCCAGATCGGCTCAAGCCTGGTGGGGGTGCTCTACATCCTGGATGAACCCTCCATCGGCCTCCACCAGCGGGACAACCAGCGGCTCATCGACACCCTCCTGTACCTCCGCAACCTGGGCAACACCCTCATCGTGGTGGAACATGACGAACAGACCCTCCGCACCGCGGACCATATCGTGGACCTGGGGCCCGGCGCGGGGGTTCACGGCGGCCAGATAATCGCCCAGGGCAGCCCCGAAGAGGTGATGCAGGTCCAAGAAAGTCTCACCGGCCAATACCTCGCGGGAACCCTGTGCATGGAAATTCCCCTGGAACGGCGGCAGGGGAATGGGAACCGCATCCGCCTCTCCGGGGTCTCGGAACACAACCTGAAAAACATCGATGTGGAGATTCCCCTGGGCATCTTTACCTGCATCACCGGCGTGTCCGGGTCGGGCAAGTCCACCCTCCTGTCGGACGTGCTCTACCCGGCCCTGTTCAACCGCGTCTACAGCGCCAGCCACCCCGAAGGGGCCTACGGGAAGATCGAGGGAGCCGAACATATCGACAAGGTGATCGACATCGACCAGAGCCCCATTGGGCGCACCCCCCGCTCGAACCCCATCACCTACGTGGGGGGATTCACCGCGATCCGGGACCTCTTCGCCAACCTGCCGGAGGCAAAGATGCGCGGCTACAAGGCGGGCCGCTTTTCGTTCAATGTGAAGGGAGGCCGCTGCGAAAACTGCGAGGGAGACGGGACCATCAAGATCGAGATGAACTTCCTCCCGGACGTGTACATCACCTGCGACGTGTGCCGGGGCCAGCGCTTCAACCGGGAAACCCTGGAGATTCACTACAAGGGCAAGAACATCGCCGAGGTCCTGGACATGACCATCGAGGAAGCGGCGGCGTTCTTCGCGCCCATCCCCCAGGTGGCCCGGAAGATGGACACCCTGCTCTCCGTGGGCCTGGGCTATGTGAAGCTGGGGCAGTCGGCCCTGACCCTCTCCGGCGGCGAGGCCCAGCGGGTCAAGCTGGCCCTGGAGCTTTCCAAGCGTTCCACGGGCAGAACCCTCTACATCCTGGACGAGCCCACCACCGGGCTGCACTTTGCCGATGTGAAGCAGCTCATGGAGGTGATTCAGCGCCTGGTGAACCAGGGGAACACCGTGGTGATGATCGAGCATAACCTGGACGTGCTACTCCAGGCGGATCATATCATTGACCTGGGCCCGGAGGGGGGCGACCGGGGGGGAACCGTGGTAGTTACCGGTACGCCAGAGGAGGCGGCCAAGCACCCCCACTCGTACACCGGCTTCTATATCAAAGAACTTCTGGAGCGGAACCGGAGCCGGGAACGCAAGGCTTCCCGCAAACAGCGCTCATGACGCACCGGCTGTCCGCGCTCCTGCTTATCGCCCTGGTTTTGGGAGCCTCCTGCGCTTCCGCTCCCCACGGTGAAGAGCCCCCGGCTGAACCGCCGCCAGCAGCGGCGCCTGTTGAGGCCGCGTCCGGCGGGGAGAGCGCCGTGCCGGATACCGCCGGGGTGAATCCCCCTGCGCCTGACCAACCTGAGAGCGCCGCCATCGGCCCTGCCGTCGGCCCTGCCGTCGGCCTTGCCGATGGCGGCGCTGTTGAAGTAAAGCCGGGCGAAGCGGCGGAAGCCGCGAGCACGGGAGATACCGCTTCCGCGATTGCGGAAGGCGCGGAAGCGGCCTCCGCAGGCGGAGGCGATGGCCCTCCCGAAGCGGCGGGGGAAACTCCGGCGGGAGCAATTCCCGCAGAAGAAACTCCCCCGGAAGAAGACCCCGCGAAAAAACTCCTGGAATTGGAAATCAAAACCTCCACCCTGACCGAACTGGCCGTCTGGTGCCGGACGCTGGGCCTCAGCGAGGGGGGAACCAAAGAAGAGCTGGCCAACCGGCTGCGGGATCACCTGGAACTTCCCCGTCCGGGCGCTGAAACCCCGGAACCGGGGAAAAAGCAGAAAACCATCACCATCGAATCCGCCCGGAGCACCGAATACTTCACCCTGGAGACGGTAGACGAGGAATACGCCCGCCTGCGCGGGGATGTCCTGGTGAGCCTCAAGGACGGCGACGCGGTACACCGGATACGCGCCTGGGAGATCCTCTACAACCGCACCCGGAACACCATGTCCGCTTCCGGCGGGGTTGAGTATGTGAAGGAGGAGGGGGTTACCAGGGAGACCTTCAAAGGCGAGTCCATCAGCGTTGATCTGGACAACTGGTCCACGATCTTCGTCAACGGCGTGTCCGAGCGCTCCGTCTCAAGCGACGCGGCCACCTACCGCTTTGCCGGGACGATCATCACCCGCGACGACGAAGAGGTAACGATCCTGACCAGGGCGGAAATCTCCAACGCCGCTCAGGAGAAGCCCTACTGGTCGATCCTCGCTTCCAAGGTATGGCTCCTGCCGGGCTCCGACTTTGCCATACTGAACGCGGTCCTCAAGGTCGGGGAAATTCCCCTGCTCTATATTCCCGCTTTTTTTTTCCCCGCCAATGAGATCATCTTCCACCCGGTGATCGGCACGCGGACCCGTGAAGGCTCGTTTGTTCAGACGACCACCTACATCCTGGGCCGGCCCAAGTCCAGCGGCCAAACGGAAAGCTCCATCTCAAAAATCCTGGGGAACAGCACGGATAACGAGAAGGTCCGGGAGGGGATATTCCTCCGTAATACCGGTAAAAAGTCCACAGACCCCAATACCACGCGGCTTTCGGTCCTGCTGGACGCCTACACGAACCTGGGCGTTTACCTGGGCGCGGAAATGGAGCTGCCCGCCAAGGGGATATGGGGGGCACTCAACCTGTCCGCGGGAATCGGCTTTACCCGGGACATCTATCAGAAAGGCGGCGGGCTCTTCACCCCTTTCAACGAATATGACGGCGAGAGCGATTGGAATGTCTCCCGGCTGTTCGGCGAGGAAGTTCCCTTCCGCTACCGCCTGGAAACCAAGAGTTCGCTGTCCGGGAAATACGGCTCCCTGTCCTGGTCTTTCCCCTTTTACTCCGACCCCTATGTCAAGCGGGATTTCCTTAACCGGTCCGAGGAGATGGACTGGTTCAACATGGCCAAACAAGGGGCAGCCGGAGCCCAAGCCGAGGACACCGCGAGCGCCACGGCCAATGTGCTGGGCTCCTATGAATGGACGCTGAATGGCTCCCTGCGGCCAACGGTAACCAAGCTCTCCCCGTATATTTCCAGCTTCTCCATCTCCAGCATATCCAGCACCATCGCCTTTAGGACGCGGAATTCCACCAGCAAGGCGGGCGGCGTCTCCCCGGAACGGACCTTCTTCTTCCCCGATAAATTCACCCTGATTTCCATAAGCGCCCCGGTTTCGGGGACGCTCCTGACCCTGGGCAGCGCGTCGGCCAATACCAGCGCTAACGCGGCTAATGCGGCGGCTGCTCCGGGGAATAACCAAGTAAAAGAAGAACCGGAAGACCCCTTCAAGGGCATGGGCCCGCCCCGCTCCCCCTGGGAAAGCGCCGTTCCCGCCGACGACCAAGACAGCGGGGAGTGGTACCGCCTGAAACCCCCGGCAATTAGCCAGGTGTTCACTGTCTCAAAGCCAAGGGGACCGGGCTTCTCTATAAATTACCGCTTCGGCCCCAGCGCGGCATCGGAATTGCAGCTCCGGTCTTCCCAGGCCAACTGGCCCGAAGTAGAGGATGTGGACTGGGGAGAGGTTTCTTCTATACTATCCACCTTGCGCAGCGATGGAAATCTAACCTTCGCGCTGTCCGATTCAAGCGGGCTGTATACGCTCTCATTCGGGCTGAACGGCAACGCGGCCTGGCAGGACTACTCCATGATGAATGACGAGGCCGAGGAGTTCGACACCCAGGCGAAGAAGGACGCCGCCATGCTCCGGGTGCATAACGCCACGAACTTTACTACCTCCTCAGACCTGAGTACCACCATCAAGCCCCTGTACTGGGACCCGGTGTGGGGGAATTCATCCCTGCGCTATTCACTGCGGAACCTCCTCGCCAAATCAGCGTTTAACTCCTCTACCGGCGGGACCGGTATGCCAGACCCTGAGTGGGACATCAAATACGGCTCCTGGGAGAAGGAGAACATCGACGCCCATCAGATGGCCTTGAATGTGGCGGCTTCGGTCATGGACAAGAACCAGACCCTCTCCCTGACCGCGGACCTGCCCCCCCGTGATTCCGCCCTGTCCCTGGACGCGGCTCTGCGGGTATGGATAAGCGAAACGAGCATCCGGGAGCGGTTCTTCAAACCCTTTGAGGAGGATCAAAAGATCGAGCCGCTGTACTTTACCGAGACGCTGCGGTTCGCCGATAAATTCTCCGCCCAGCAGTACTTTGTGTACGATCCGGCCAAGGAGGATTTTACCAGCCTGACTTCCACGCTGACCCTGAATGTCTTTACCCTCGCCTATACGATGGTCCGTTCGAGGGCCTACGAATTTGACGCCCGGCAGGGCTGGGTTCTTTCTACCGGGGATGAAAGTTTCAACCCGCAGAATATCAGGCTGAGTTACAGCCAGAATTTCTCGCGGAACAACGGTTCCCTGCTCTGGTGGAAAGACCGGTTTAACATGACGTTCGGAATCACTTCTGACCTTACCTTCGATTTGCAGCGCTACACCTATTCCAATTTTAATCTGAGCCTGAATTTCAGCCTGGATGTTACCAAATTCTTGAAAATAACCCTGGGCTATTCTGCCAGGAACGCGGAAATATTCCGGTACTTCCAGGATATTCCGGCCTTTGATCTGGGGGTGGAGCTTCCCGGCGAGAAGGACCTTTTTAAAGACATTCTCAACTCGCTCCGTTTTGATGACGAGATTCTGCGGCGGAGTTCGGGCTTTAAGCTGCGGTCGTTCAATTTGAACATAACCCACCACCTGGGCGACTGGGACGCGGTATTCGGGCTCACCCTTGTCCCTGAGCTGGACCAAACCACGCTGCCCTATAAGTATAAATTCAGGAATGACTTTTCCTTTTTAGTGAAGTGGATACCCATATCGGAATTCAAAACCGAGATACAGTACAGCAAGGAGACGTTTACGGTGAAGTAGTTCCCCAAAGCCGCGGCGGGGGCAGCACAAACCGTCTGGTTTTTTATACACACAGCGGCCTCAAAACCGCCTTTAATTGCCCAAATACCCCATTCAGCGGGCTATTTTAGCCAATTGAATTAGCTCCAGACCTCATTGAATTAACTAAATTAGCTCATTGAATTGCCTCCAGACCTCATTGAATTAACTAAATTAGCTAATTGAATTGGCTCCAGACCTCATTGAATTGACTAAATTAGCTAATTCAATTGCCAAAATAGCTAATTCGGTGAGCTATTTTAGTTAATTGAAGTGCCTCAAAACACGGCTGAATTGCCTAATCAGTGGTTCCCTTAGCGGATGATGCTGGTCTTGCCAGGACTGGAACGGCCTTCCAGATTGGGCAGCCGCCGTTCCAGGGCCGCCAGGGATATTTCCACATCCTCATGGGCCTCGTGCTCATTGATGCAGCCTACGGTAATCATGTCCTGTTCCCGGAGTACGTTCCAGTTAAAGGTAAGCCCCACGTAGGGAGTAGCCCGCCCTGCGGCCATGGGCTTAATGGTCATCACCGGCTTTTTCGCTTCGTGGATGATCCGGATCACCGATTCCACCTCCACCTGCATCAGGAAGCCCAGGCAGTTGAAAATCTGGATGTAGGTTTCCACATCGTAGCCGTTCAGATCCGTGTATTGGATGATCTCAGGCATGTGCGCGGAAAGGCCGGGGATGAGTCCGGCTTCGCGGATCATGCTGGTATAATCCGGCAGGCGATCCATGGTCTTTTTGTTCTTGTTCACCAACTGCTCGCAGCAGGAATGGTGAATCAGGCAGAAGGCGGAGCCGATTTCCGCGCTGGTCTTGATGACGGCCCCGGCTTCCTTGCGGGCCGCCTCATTGTCGTCCATGTTGAGAATGGGCGTATCGATGAGGATGAGCTTCCTGCCGATCTTATCCTGAATCCGCTTGATCCTATCCAGCGCCTCCGGGTGCGAGGAAAAGGGCCCCATCCATGCGTCTATGCCGTACTTTAAAAAAGCATTGAGCACCAGCAGGGTAGCGTCCGCCGTGGAATGACAGTCCTTGATGAACACATCCGCCGCGTGTCCCCTATGACTCCAGCCGAATATCCAGTTGGATCCGATGATCAGCCTTGGCAGGGAAACCCCCGCCACCGTGGTTCTGGGAAATGCCATTTTCAAACCTCCGTAAAATAGTAAAAATGCCGGCAGCAATGCCAGCCTATCATAGAGCCTATTCCAAAATAGCATATCTTGGAACAGGCTCAATAGCGTTTATGGTAAAGCGCGGTCTTTCCGCCCCCGTTAATGCCGAAGCCCAGAGAAAAAGGAACCCTATCCGCAGCCTCATGCCGCAGGGCCGCGAGGACCCTTTCCCGGGGACTCATCCCTAGTTCCCCATGATGCTGTTTATCTTCCCGTAGCACTCGTCGATGGCGGCTTGAATGTCCCCGCCGGCCATGATCTGGGCGCACATGGTATTCAGGGGCCCAGAGGGGAAGGCGTCGATTTCGCTGAATTCCGGGATGGGCATGTCCCCGGAATTCGCCCGCCTGGTCTGCTCGGTGAAGGGCTTGTACCAGGGGTCGTTCTGGAAATAGGGGTCGTTCATAACCTCCAGCCAACTGTTGACCAGCCCAATTTGTTTCATGGCCTCAAGCTGGACTTCCTTGGAACAGAAGAACTTGAGCCAGGCCTTGGCCGCGTCAGGGTTCTTGGCGGTCTTGAACACACATACCGGCGCGGCAAAGGCTATGGAAGAAACCCCTGAACCGGTCTTGCTGGGCATCACCGCGGAACGGACATAGGGGGCCATCTGGGGGGCGTTGAATTTGGCGTTCCGCAGATAATCAGGACCCGCGCCCAGGATGATAGCCGCTTTTTCGGCCATGAATACCTGGCCGCTGTTATAGGAAGGATCGATCACCGCCTGGGGAACAATCCTATGGGTGAACACCGCGTCGTACATGAATTGCAGGGATTCCCGGCCCTCCGGGGTGTTGAAGGTCCACCGGGTAAAATCCGCGTTCATCATCCTGCCGCCGTGGCCCGCCAGCAGCGCGAACCAGGTCTGATCAAACCGGGCGTTGTCTATGCTGAAAAGAAATCCCGCCCGGTCAACGCTGCCGTCGGCGTTGTAGGTGGTCAGCTTTTTACCCGCCTCGATCAGCTCTTCGTAGGTCTTGGGAAATTCGGCAATCCCCGCCTCATCGAACATCTGCTGGTTATACGCCGCGGCCCGGGTATCGCCCCGCCAGGGCAGGCCGTACCAGTGGCCGTTGATGTAACATTCCGGGCGGGCCACGTCGTAGAAGCCCTCTTCCCCGATCTCCGCCACCACATCGTCGATGATCATGGGGCCGTACTTTTCACCGCCGATCTTCACCCAGGAATAGGGGAAGAAGGTATCCGCCACGTCCGGGGCCTCGCCGCCGGTGGCCGCCAGGGTATATTTGGTGTGGGCCTGGCCCCAGTCCACGTAGGTAACATCCACCGTAACGCCCGTATCGGCTTTAAACTTTTCCGCCAGGCCGTTGATAAAATCCTGCTGGGCCTGGGGATTGTCCCCGTACTGCTGCATCCAGAAGCTGATGCTCCCGCCCTTCTTGCCGCCTCCGCTCCCGCCGCCGCAGGAACCCAGAGCCAGAGCCAGGAGCAGAACCGCCGCCGTCCCAATCAATCGAACCAATTTCATTTCTTTCCTCCTTAAAACAATATTGCTATCCGTCTTCAACGGAAGAATCCCGAAATCGCCCGCAGCTACCCCTTGACCGCCCCGGAAGTAAGGCCGCTGATGAGGTAGCGCTGGAGAAAACAAAAGATCAGCATCGCCGGCAGGGTGGCCAGCACCGCGGTGGCCATGGTCATGGCTATGCGTACGTTGCCGCCGAACTGGCCGATATAGTCGTATATTCCCACCGCCACGGTTTTAATCATGTTATTGGTGATCATCACGCTGGCCCACATGAATTCGTTCCACGAAAGGATGAAGGCGAAGATCGCCGTGGCGATTATTCCCGGAACCGCCAGGGGAATGGCGATACGCAGGAACACGCCCCAGCGGGTGCAGCCGTCAATGATGGCGCTTTCCTCCAGCTCCCGGGGAATCGCCGCGGTGAAATAACTGCGCATCATCAGGGTAGAGAAGGGGATGCCCCAGATCGCGTAGGCGATGATGAGCCCCGCGTAATTGTTCGTCAGCCGGAGGCTGAACATCATAAAATAAAAGGACACAAAGGGAAGCATACCGGGGATAAGCTGGGAGAAGAGAATGGTTCCGATTACCCCGTACTTGCCCTTAAAGGCGTAGCGGGAAAGGCTGTAGGCCGCGGTAACCGAAAAAACCAGGCACATGATCACCGTGCAGAGGGACACGAATAGGGAGTTCAGCATGTAGCGCATCATGGGGATCGTTTTCCACACGGTAAGGTAACTGGAAAAATCCAGATAGTCAGGGACCCAGACGGTGGGGGAAAGGGTCTGCTGATGCGGGGGTTTGACGGAACTGAGGAACAGCCAGAAATAGGGGAAGAGCACAAAAACAGTCACCAGGAGCATGATGCAGTAGTGCCTGCACGCGGCAAAACCCTCCCGGATTTTTTTTGCGGATGCCATGGGCGCCTCCCTTATGCGGACCCGGGGGCTTTCTCGCCCCTGATAGAATTGATGATGCTGAGGGCTGCGGGGGCCGCGACAATGCACAGCATTACGACGCTGATGGCCGCGGCGTACCCGTAGCGGAATCCCAGGTATGCGGTGTTATACACCGTTACCGACAGGAGTTCCGTGGAATTGAGGGGCCCCCCGTGGGTGACCAGAAAACTTAAATTAAAGCTGTTGAACTGCCAGATTCCCTGTAAGAGGAGGGTGGTCTGAATAACCGGCAGCAGCATGGGAAAGGTAATGCGCCAGAATATCTGTATCCGGGAAGCCCCGTCCACCAGGGCCGCTTCGTACATCTCCAGGGGAATCGTCTGGAGGGCCGCGAGGAACATCACCATGCAGAAGGGGAACATGGACCAGATATTGATAACAATGAGGGAGATCATGGGAACCGAAATGACGCCGAAGTACAGGGTGGGGTCCCCCAAAAAATTGACCGGCTGCTTTATGAGGTTCATCTTCATAAGGAGCGCGGAAACGGGGCTGAAATCCCTGCTCAGGATCTGCTTCCAGATCATGGACACCACGATAGGGGGAGTTACCCAGGGGGCCAGGAAAAGCGTCCTGAACACGGCCCGGCCCTGGAAGGCCTTGTTCAACTGCTGGGCCGTGAAGAGGGCGAAGGAACCGCCGAAGAGCAGGGTAAGGACCGGCCACAGAAAGGTATTAAAGAGCACCCGCCGGAACACGGGATTCTGAAACGCCTCCCCGTAATTGGCGAGGCCCACAAAGGGCCGGGCCTGCTTGGTCAGGTTGATGTCAAAAAAAGACATGGAGACGGACCGGAGGCTGGGATAAATGTGGACCATCAAAATACAGAAAACCGCAGGGATCACCATCATGAAAGGCGCGAAATGGTCCAGAAAATTGAGGCCCCCCTTTTTCGCCATACTCCGCACCTCCTCTTCCTCCGGGGGAACTATGTTACCGGTTTCATAATAATTTACTTAGTATACAGGCGTCTTTAAAACATGTCAAGCAATTTTCTTGTTTTTTCTGAAACCGGTAACACAGGCGTCCTTGTTTTTTTGGCCCTCCTATAATATACCTTGATATACGGAACAGAGGGGCTCATGGAGAAGATCAGCATTGCCGATGTGGCGAAACATGCAGGGGTATCAAAGGCGACCATCACCAGGGTGGTCAACAGAACGGGTTATGTGGCGGCAAAAACCCTGGAACGGGTAGTCAAATCCATTGAGGAACTGGGCTATATCCCCAACCGCGTGGCCGGGGCTTTGAAGAACAACAAGACCGGCGTCATAGGCAGCATCCTCCCCCTGGCCCCGGATAACCCTTTTTTTACCGCGATCTCCATGTCATTGAAGCAGGCCGCCCTGGACTATGGCTGCCATATCCTCACCATGTACCACGAGCGGGCCCCCAAGCGGGTGGAGAAGCTCCTCCGGGAGGCCCTCAGCCGCATGGTGGAGGGAATCATCTTCACCGGCGGCATCCAGTCCGGCTCAAGGGCGATCCGGGAACTCCTGGAAAAGCGGCTCCCGGTTATCATGATCGAGCGGCCCCTGAACATCTCCGGCGCGGACAAGGTGCTCCTGGACTATGTTTCCGGTTCCGCCGCTGCCGGGGAAGCCTTTATCAGCAGAGGGCACCGACTCATCGGGTTTATCGGAAAGGAATGTCAGGCCGGTTTGGTTGAGCAGGAGCGGTTTAACGGCTTTAGGCAGACCCTGGAAGGCCGGGGAATACCCGTTACAGAGCCGCGTCTGGTCTTTACCCAGGATTACTCAGCGGAATACGGCTACCGGGCCATGAAGCAATTAATCGAAAAAAGCGGGAAGGCCCGGCCCACCGCCTGCCTCATCGCGTCGGATACGCTGGTATGCGGCGCGCTCCAGTACCTCTACGACGCCCGTCTCAGGGTTCCAGAGGATCTTTCGATCATCGGGTACGA
>JAITHH010000138.1 GCA_031280065.1 Treponema sp.
CGATGGAGGTAACGCTGCCGGGAATGGTTACGCTGCCAAGGCTGGTACACCCGTAAAACGCGGCGTACCCGATGGAGGTAACGCTGCCGGGAATGGTTACGCTGCCAAGGCTGGTACAATCGGAAAACGCCCACTCCCCGATGGAGGTAAGACTGTCCGGCAGGATGACGCCAAGGATATACTGGTTGCTTTTGATAACATTCATGTCGTTGGGACCGGGGTCGTCGGAACCGGAGCCGCTTATCGTATTATCCGCGGCATAACAATCAGAGAGGTCCACTATGACGTACCGGTTCGTTACCGCATCGTTAATCCTGCCCATAACGCCGTTTTCCGTGATATTCACCCGGTCAAGTTTGACGGTGTGAGGGTTCGCCGCAGTATTCCATGAAAGTCCGGCAATATGATCCGCAAGCTCCTCGATTGAAACCTCCAGATAGTCTTTCATATCAAAGCTGAACACCCCAGTCGTGGTAAGCCCAGGGTAGATATGCACCGCCGCAGTTTTGGCGGCGGTTTTTCCCGTAGAGTTAGTCAGGGACAGGTTTAACCGGTAAAGTCCGGCAGGAAGGCTCAAAGTACGGGAACTCCCGCTGGTAAAGTCCGTTACCGGAGTCCCCGGTGCCGCAGTTTCACCGCCGCTTTCCGTTACCGCGTAGAGCGCCAGGGATTTACTCCCTTCTGCCCCTAAATCAGGGAAACTTACCGTGTACTCAAACGTCCCATTGCCGCCGCCGCTTTTGGGTGCCAGGGTGATAGAGACCGTCCTGGTCTCCGACGCGCTCACTTCTCCATTCCAGGAGCCTTCGGCTTTTACGCTGCCCCCGCTTTTTGCCTGGGCAGTGATAGTCCAGTTTCCCGGCACGAGATTCACGGCTTTTACCTGACCAAAGGTTACGGTTTCCGTTGCATGGCCCGCGCTTCCACTGCCGCTAAAGGTTAGCTGATAGCTCAGACCGTTCAGTGCGGTATCGGTAGGCGAAAGGGTCCGGGGCGCCCCTCCGCCGATACTGATAAGCACGTTCCCGGTTCCTTGTTCCGGCGGGGTCAAGGGATTATTACAGCCTGCCAGCGCGAAGAGCAGAACCGCCGCTATGGTCAAATACGTTGTTGAAAAACGTTTCATCTTTATTCCTCCTTAATTATTTACCATAAATGGCATGGGAGCGGAGGACAGGTAACTGCCGTTCCGCCAGCCGGTAAAGGTTACCGAATGTTGTATTGCCGTGTAGTCAGCGGCATTTAGTTCCATGCTTGGTCCGGAGCCTTTGTTTTCGCCGTCTACATACCAGATAACGCCGCCAAACTCACCTGCTGCGCTCAGGGTGATAGTCGATGGTGTACTGCTTTTTGACAGGGTGATTTCTGTTACCGCCGCGCCCTCAATATTCTTCAAGATGATGGTTCCCTGCTCATACTCGATGGTGAAGGTTTGGTCCACATTGGGCAGCACCGTATACTCTGCGGTCATCACATCGCTGTCAGCCATACCGGTCTTTACCGCGACCGCCTTGATTATTGCGGTTACGCTGATGGGGCTTGTATACACCAAGCTGGACGCGGTGGGCGCGGTTCCGTCAATGGTGTAGTAGATTACCGCTCCGCCGGCAGCGCAGGACAGGGTAATGCTTTGCGCCGTGGTGTAAGTTCCTGTTTCAGGGCTTGCTGTAGGCGCGTCAACTTTGTCCAGCACCGTATACTCTGCGGTCATCACATCGCTGTCAGCCATACCAGTCTTTACCGCGACCGCCTTGATTATTGCGGTTACGCTGATGGGGCTTGTATACACTGAGCTGGACACGGTTGGGGTGGTTCCGTCAATGGTATAGTAGATTACCGCCCCGCTCGTAGCGCAGGACAGGGTAACACTTTGCGCTGTAGTGTAGGTTCCCGTTTCCGGGCTTGCCATGGGCGCGGCAACTTTGGATAGTACTGTATACACTGCGGTCATCACATCGCTGTCAGTCATACCGCTTTTTACCGCGATAGCCTTGATCGTTGCCGCCGCTGTTACACTGACGGGGCTTGTATACACCGGGCTGGACGCGGTGGGCGTGGTTCCGTCAATGGTGTAGTAGATTACCGCCCCGCTGGTAGCGCAGGACAGGGTAACGCTTTGCGTTGTGGTGTAGGTTCCCGTCTCCGGGCTTGCTCTGGGCACGGCAACTTTGTCCGGTTTGCCTCCATCCGTTGTGCCGTTATCGCACCCTGCCAAGCCAAAACTGATTACCGCAGCGAAGGCGATAATCCCGATGGGTAAAACCAAGCGGCCCAATGCCGCCAGGGTCTTGCTGATGTTCCGTTTCATAGAACTCTCCTTAAAAAAATGAATAATGGCATCCCGTTTTGTGGGAAACCATCTGTTTTGATAGGGCATTATAGGTCCTCCTTGTGATACGTCCGGAACAGGTTGAATTCCGGCTCGGCGGCCAACGCGGCTGACCCGGAAACCGCTATAGCCGCGCCGTCTATGGGTATATCCGGCCCGTCTATCGTCCCTTCCCGCGTCCGCAGCCCCGCATATTGGGCAGAATTACCCCTTAACAACAAGGCCGCCCTCCCCTGCGGGCAGAGTTGTCCCTTAAAATTACCGCTGGAGCTGAGTTGGGCTGCGAATATACGAGAGAGAGAGAGAGAGAGAGCACGAACCATGCCAAATCAGACTGATTTACCAAGAAATCTTTAACTGTAGTCTTCAACATTATCATTACTTGGGATTCTACCAGGGTTCGGAAAAAACGTCAAGAGGGTTTGCCGCGCGCTACGCCGGGCCGCAACACTGCGTCAATGCCCTGCGGGCGCGATTGCTTGGCGGGGGAAATAGGTATGGATACACAAAACCCTGTAACCAATCCCGAAAGCGCCCATCAGCCGCGCCCGCAGGGCGCGGCCCATAGTAAAAGCCTCCTGCGGGGCTGGACGCTGCGCCGACTTGCGTCCGAGTACTCCCGCCCAACAAACGCGCCCGCCAGGGCGTTGACCTAGCATATACGGCACGGCGTAGCGCACGGTATACCCCTTATTAGCACAGATGCGCGAAGGCTTTAGCCTGAGCGGAGCGCGGCAAACCGCTTGATTTTCTTCCAAATCCCTAGCAAGACGTCACCCTGCCATAGAACTGGAGAATTTCCTCCGGGGGTTTGCCGCTCTTCAGCAGATCGAGCACCTGCGCTATCCCCCGCACCTCGCCTCGCGCTTCACCCAAAGTGATCCCCTCTGCTTTACCCCGCGCTTCGCCCCGCAGTTCGGCTTCATCAACTGCCGTCAGCAGCATCTCGTCTACCATCTCGTGTACCTCCTCAAATTCAGGGTATCCTTTATATAGATTATCATATAACTTCCCCATCAGCGCTATCAGCGTCTGCGTGTCGGACTTGTCCAGCTTCCCCTTCTTCTCACCCCGCTCCAGCGCGGCGGTCAGTTTTTCCACCAGGTCCTTCATCTCCCCGGTCAGCTCCTGCCGCTTTTCCGCTGTCTTCGCCGCCTGGACGCGCTTCCTGAGCTTTAGCAGATAAAACGGCAGCAGGATACTCAGACCGCGCTCTTCAAGCTCTTCTACCGTGCAGTCCAGCAGTTTCAAGGCAGGATACGTGAAGGTATGCGACGTTCCATCCATCCCGGTGATTTTGACCGAGAGGGTATCCGGGGTGGACGGGCCGGGTTCAAGGTAGATGACGATGGCGGGAACCAGTTTTATCTCGGTGACGTGTCCCTTGGTGGTCCGTGTCCGCAGTCCTTCCAGATAGCTGTAGTTCCACATTCTGAAGGACATATCGCCGTCATCGCCTGTCTGGGATTCGGTCAGGTACTTGAGGGCGTCGTCGTGGTTAAGGCGGACCAGCATGTCGCAGATGGACTGCCGGAGACTGCCGGTGATGTGTTCGGTTGAAAGGTATTCAACCTCGGCATCCAGGGGGTGGCTGGTTCCGAAGGCGCCGTTGATGAAGCGGATGACAGTAGGACCGGACAGGCGCATTGCGCGCTTGAACATCCGGTCGAAGAGATGGCGGATATTGACTCCGGCGGCGTTCTGGTCAGCGGGCGGGCTGCTTTCGGGATTGGTTAAGGGGGCTTCTTTGTCGTCCATACCTATAATAAGGCGCGGACTCACGTTTTTGCTTCAACCGCCGGAAACTTTTTTCATTTCCTCCGCCCAACAAACGCGCCCGCAGGGGGCGCGGCCCCTAGTAAAAGCCTCCTGCGGGGCTGGACGCTGCGCCAGCTCGCATCCGAGTCCCCCCTCCCCCCCCGGTTGGCCTGTATCGCTATTTCGACTTGATTATTCCCCGGCCCGTGGCAATGCGGATCGCGTCCGCCCGGTTCAAAGCCCCCAGCTTGTTATACACGCTCTTGATGACGCTCTTGACCGTGTTCATGGAAATACCGCTGTCCGCCGCAATCTCCTCACGGGTAAGCCCCCGGGCAAGCGCGGAAAGAACCTTGAGTTCGCGGCGGGACAGAATCGCCCCCGCATCCGCGCTCTCCGCGCCCCGGAACTTTTCCTGCGCCGCAAAGAACTTCTTGCCGTAGGCCGCCGCGTTCCGCTGTATCTTTTCCAGCCAGGCCCGGGGAAGGGGGCAGTTTGCTTCCTTCGTTTCCCGGAGCGCCGCGCCGGTCAGGGCCCGCATATCCCGGCCCATTTCAATAAAGGGCATCCACAGGCCGCCGGGCTCGGCAAGGCCATAGGCCGCCTTGAGGGTTTCCAAGGCCCCGGCCAAGTCCCCGCCCCGGTAGCGGCACAGCGCCTCCAGAATCTTCATCTCGATCCGGCCCATGAGCATGGACGCCGCGAAATGATTCACCTGAATCCCCTCCAGAGACGCCAGCGCCGCGGAGTAGCGCTTTTCGGCAAACTGATACTTGGCCCTGACCATGGTCTCCATGCCCAGACTTAAGGAATTCAGATCGATCGCTTCAAATTCGTCTTTAAGCCAGGGCGCCAGCTTATCGGTCATCTCCAGATGGGCGTACAGCCAGCCGCAGGCTATCTCGTAGTGGATAAACCGGGTCTGGTAGGCGGTTATCTCAAGCTGGGCCCCAAGCTGCTTGATGATCTCCGGCAGCCGGTCTATGTTCCCCAAGGCCAACTGCACCCTGAAAGAACCGTAAAGCACCCGCGTTTCTATTTCATACTGATTCCTGGAGCGGGCCTTCCGCAGGGCCTGGCTGCAAAAACGCTCCGATTCCTCCAGGCTGGTCTTGAAAAAGGCCAGCTCCGCACGGGCAACATCGGCCAGCCCAAAGGCATAGCCGTTCAGCGTTTCCGTCAGAAAGGGCTCCGCGCCCTCCAGCGCGGCGATGAACTTTTCCATCTCCTCCTTTTCGGGCCGCCCCACCCCGCAGACATAGGAATTCAGGGCGAGAATCGACGCGACCGGCGGATTGCGGTAATCAATGGAAGCAAAGTAGAAGGCCGCCTTCTTAAAACACTCGTCAAAGCCGTAATCCCCGGAAAAGATGCAGCTAAACATCTTGGTAAAGCCCAGATTGATGCTGCAGCGGAACAGAACCTGGCTGTTGAAGGGCGTGGGGGGCAGGGCCTCGTACTCCCGGATCAGCGCGTTCAGCCGCTTTTCCGCCTCGCCGAAGCGGCCCAGGGCGTT
The DNA here is from genome assembly GCA_031280065.1 of Treponema sp. Next base: position 5,604 of record JAITHH010000138.1, read on the forward strand.
GAGGAGCCGGGTGTGAATCACACAGGCGATGGGGTGCAGCTTGAACTTGTCCGGCGGAATCCGCTCAAACAGGTCCAGGAGGAATTCCGCCATCGCTTCCGGTATGAGCATGGGCAGGGTATACACCAGCGCGATAATCCCCTCGTAGTCCTCGGCCTTCTCGTAGAAGCTGAAGGCGTCCATCTTGAGGTTATGCTCCGCGCACCAGCGCCCCGCCTTGCTATAAACCTCCTGTTTCTCTTCCCCGGACAGGCAATCCTGCTTGCCTTGCAGGTACACCAGGAAAAGATGGTGTATCCGGTACGAATTGAGGTAGGAATCAAAGCGGATAAAGGGCCCCAGCTTTTCCAGCTCCCCGGCGAGGTTCTTATCCTCCGTGAATTCCTGGATCAGTTCACGGGGCAGCCGGTCTACCAGCGAGAGTTTGATAAGGAAGCGCCGCATCTTCCCGGAAACAGCGGCCAGAATCTCGCTTTCGATGAGTTTAAAAATATTGAAGCGCATGAGGGAGCGCCCGTATTCTCCCGGCGCGCCCTTTCTGAGGGACAGACCGGCCAGGTGAATGGCGAAGGCCCAGCCTTCGGTGTCCTGGTAGATGGACGCCGCCGTGTCCAGGGGCAGCTTGATGTTCTGGAGGGCGAAGAATTGGGTCATTTCCTGCTGGGAAAAGCGCAGTTCGTCCTCAGTGATCTGGGCCAGGATGCCTTTGGACAGGAGATGCATCAGGCTGAAGGGCGGATCGCGGCGCGAGATGATGATGGAGGTGATGTTCTGGAAGGGTACGGTGATGGACCGCTCCATGAAGCGCAGCACCGCGGGGTCTTCCAGCAGGTGGAAATCGTCGTACACAAAGAGGTACTTCCGGTTAGGAATCACGTCGTCCCGGGGCACGGCAAAGTAGCGGTCAAACTGCCGCTCGGTCCGGGGAAAGCCCACATCCCGGAGTTTTGCCGCGCTGGTCTTGCTGATGTCTCCCACAGCCTGGGTAAAGTTCTCCCAGAAGCGGTAGCCGTGGTTGTCCCGCTCGGACAACTGAATCCAACTGGTAATCACATTGTAGCTGCGGGTGAAGGAATAGACCGCGGAAGTTTTACCGTAGCCCGCGCCGGCCACGACCGTTACCAGCGGGCTCTGGACGGCCTTTTCCAGCAGTTGGTATACCTGGGGCCGCTCCAGGTATACATGGTTTGCCGGACTGATGGGCACATTGCTATGAAACGCCTGATTTTCCATGGAAACTCTACCCCAAATACTACACCCGCAGACCAGCGCCAAAGGAGATAACAAGACACGTCATCTTTTTTCAATCAAAAGCCATTATTACCTGCAAAGATAACGGGGTTTATGGTGTTTTTAATACATATTGTATTATTTTTTGATAATACCGTTAAGATATTTCGTTTGTCAAGGGGTGACGCGAAGGGGTTAACGGTCAATGCGCAATGGACACGCGGCCCCGGCTCCCGCTTGACAGAGGGGAGGCGCTGTGCTAAAATAAGACAATTGCTTTACATAAAGTTACTATTTATGTGCTGTCAGGAGGAATGCCTATGAAAACAGCCCACAGACCAGCGCCCAGCCCCAACCGGAGCGTCTATAGCATCCTGGAAACCCTGGATGTCGATACCCGTCGGCGTACCGTACTTCGGGAGTTCGATGAACTCATCGAAGCCCCCAATTGGACCCGGGACGGGAAGTACCTGGTCTACAACCAGAACGGACGCCTGTTCCGCTATGCACTAGACGGCGGGGCCATTGCCGAAATCGATACCGGCTTTGCCGATGACTGCAACAACGATCACGTGCTGTCCCCGGACGGCCTGTCCATCGCCGTCAGCCACCACAGCTATGAAGACGGCCAATCCCGGATATACACCCTGCCCCTGTCAGGCGGCGGGCCCCGGCTGCTCACCCCCTTGGCCCCAAGCTACCTGCACGGCTGGTCGCCGGACGGCAAGACCCTGGCCTACTGCGGGGAACGAGACGGCCAGTACGATGTTTACACGATTCCCGCTGCGGGGGGCAGGGAAACCCAACTGACCAACGCCCCCGGCCTGGATGACGGCCCCGAATACTCCCCGGACGGCAGGCACATCTGGTTCAACTCGACCCGTTCAGGGCTCATGCAGCTCTGGCGCACGGATGCGGACGGCACAAACCCTGTGCAGATGACCTTTGATGAATCCAACAGTTGGTTCGGCCACGTTTCACCCCGGGGAGACCGGGTGGCCTACATCGCCTATCGGAAAGGAGACGTGGAGCCGGATAAACACCCGCCGAATAAGCAGGTGCAGCTCAGGCTCATGCCCTCCGCAGGGGGGAATTTCACCGTTATTGCGGAGTTATTCGGGGGGCAGGGCACGATCAACGTGAATTCCTGGTCCCCGGACAGCAAAACCATCGCGTTTGTCTCGTACCGCTTGAAATAGGAAGGAGGAGAATATGGAAAAAAGGCGCATTGACGCTTTCGGCGCGGAGATTTCTCTGCTGGGCTTTGGATGTATGCGGCTCCCGGTGCTGGAGGGCGCTTCGGAGAAGATCGACTATCCCGCGGCCCAGCGGATGGTAGACCGGGCAATAGCCGCGGGGGTGAATTACTTCGACACCGCCTGGCCGTATCATAACAAGATGAGCGAGGTCTTTGTGGGCGAGGCCCTGGCCAAATACCCCCGGGACCGCTATTATCTGGCTTCCAAAATGCCCACCTGGGAGCAATTCGCTTCCCCCCAGGCGGACATGGAGAAACTCTTTTCCCAGCAGCTTGAAAAGTGCCGGACCGCGTACTTTGACTTTTACCTGGTTCACGCCCTGGATGCGGAGCATTACGCGGCCATGCAGCGGTACGGCATGTACGATTTTTTGAGCCGGAAAAAGGCGGAAGGGGCGATTCGGCATTTGGGCTTTTCCTTCCATGATAACCCGCAACTGCTCAAGGAGATCGTCAAGAACTACGCCTGGGAATTCGCCCAGATACAGCTCAACTACCTGGATTGGGAATTGCAGGACGCCAAGGCCCAGTACGAAATCCTGACGGAGAACCGCATCCCGGTGATCGTGATGGAGCCCGTGCGGGGAGGCGCGCTGGCGTCCCTGAACGAGCGGGCCCTGGAGATTCTGCGGAAGGCCGCGCCCGGGGCCAGTCCTGCTTCCTGGGCCCTGCGCTTTGCCGCGTCCCTGCCTGCGGTGATGACCGTCCTCAGCGGCATGAGCAGCCTGGAGCAGGTGGAAGACAACATCAAGACCTTCTCGGACTTTAGGCCCCTGTCAGATGCCGAGGGGGAGACGCTCCGGGAGGCCGCCGCCGCATACCGCGCATCCGGCGCGATTCCCTGCACCAACTGCAGGTACTGCGCGGACTGTCCCGCGGGGGTGAATATCCCCCGGATATTCAGCATTTACAACCTCTACCAGGTGAACAAGAGCAAGGACAGTTTTAAGGGGAACTACCGGACCCTGCTGGACAGCGAGAAGGCCCACAACTGTGTAAGCTGCGGCCAGTGTATGAGCCATTGTCCCCAGGGGCTGAAGATACCGGATCGGCTCAAGGAGATCGCCGCCTTCGCCGCCGCGGGTTAAGAGGAGGGGACGGAATCCCCGCTCAAGAACTCCTGGGGCATTACGGCGGTATACCCCGGCATCCGTGTAATCTGCGGTTCCCGGACAACTGTTTTTTTACCGCAGATGGCACCGATGTACGCAGATTGCGAACCTTCGGTTCGACGCTGATGCTGTTTCTTTTCATCTGCGGTATCTTTTTCATCCGCGTAATCAGCGGTTCCCTGGTAACTGTTCTTTACGGAAAAAGACCTCCATATCCGCATCCCCTCCCTTGCGCGTGATTTCCGTGTTTTCCGTGGTTTTTTTGCATTTTATTCAAGAAACCCCCTTGACTTTCTTCCAATCCCTGGTAGAATCATAAGTAATGATAAAGTTGAAGACTACAGCGAACAATTTGCCGCCAAGACAGCCTAACATGGCACGGCATTTGACACACACACACACACACACACACACACACACACACACACACACACACACGTCACCGCCATTTTTAGGGGATAACTCTGCCCGCGGGGTAACGCGGTTCCGGCTGTCTGCCGTCCGCTTGCCTCAGAATGGGTTATGCCCATGCGGAAATAGACCATTCTCAGTTGAGAATGAAACATTCTCATTCGAGAATGGACCGTTCTCATTCGGAAACGGACCATTCTCAGTCGAGAATAACCCATTCTCAATCAGAAACAGGCCATTCACCCTTCAAAATACACCTGGTTTTTTTACCACGGATGTATGCAGATTGCGAACCTTCGGTTCGACGCTGATTTTGTTTCTATTCATCTGCGGTATCCTTTTCATCCGTGTAATCTGCGGTTCCCAGACACCGTCTTTATCAAAGGAGATATTGTATGCCCTATGATCATCGGCTCCCCGGCAAACGGGACGATCAGCTTCACATGGCAAAGACCTGGAGCCCGGTGCTCGTCCAGAAAGGGCCGGGATGGAACACCCCCCGGCGGAGATAACGGAACTGGACGCGCTCATAGCGGCTGCGGACGCCGTGCTCCAGACCGCCAAGTCCAGGCGGGATAGGGCCGTGGGGACCCGTTCTAACCGCCATCATTCCATGAGGGCGGGTGCGATCAGGATAGCTGGCGCAGGCCGCTGTCCTGGGACAGGCATATTGCGCCGCGCATTGACGGCATTAGTGATGCTGTTGGATGCGGGCTGCGTATATGGGGTTATGTGCCATAAAATCTGAAATTTATGGGGGCGGCGGCATCCGTGCCGCCGATACGGAACACCCATAAAACCAAAAGATTTATGAAATCCAACGCATAACTCAAAACTTTGCTGCCAAAGTAAAGGAGAAAACAATGGCAAGCAAAAAACTTTTGGGCGGAATGCTGGTAATGGTTCTGGCATTCGGATTAACGGTTTCGGGATGCGCCACCTATGCAACACGCGGGGGTGTTACTACACCAATTGGGGCTTTTACTCCTACCATACAGGCAGACGGCGGGAGAAAAGTAGTTGGTTCCTATGCGGTTATATTGGGATTGTTTACAATCGGATATAAAGACTTTGTGAACCAAACCGAAGGAAAGGAGATAGACATTGTAGACACTAACTTCCTTTGGCTTTATCGCGGTGTTAGAGCGGTTGAACGATAAACAAGAACGTTAGAGCCACGCAAGCGCCGCGCCCTCTGGCGGCGCTTGCGTGGGATTCTACGGCGCATCATGTAGACAATTCGTCCGTTCACCAGTCAAAAGCTCACGTTCAGCGTTGTACCGGCCTGGACCGCGAATGAGTAGACCTCTGAAATATAGTCCTGGCCGCAAATCAGCTTGGCAAACACCGAAAAGTACAG
>JAITHH010000190.1 GCA_031280065.1 Treponema sp.
ACCGGATTGCCTTCGGGGGTATAGCCCTTCCGGTTGTTGCCAGGGTCTAACAGCCGCTTGCCCCGGTGATAGAAAACATAATAGTACGTCCCCGGCGGCAGCGGAAGACTCAAATAGTAAACGCCGGGACGTATCTCCCGCATTTCGTACATAAACGGGTCCCAGCGGTTAAAACTCCCCGCCACCGTAACCGTCTCCCCCGGCGGCCCCTGGAAACGGAAACTCGCCATCCCCTCAGGCGGCGGCGGAATCACCGGTTCCCGGTCCCGGGGCGCGGGGAATTGCACCACCGACCGGTACACCCCGGATGCGGCGTCCAGACGGCGCAGCGGGTTGAGGGGATCGGTCGTCCACAGCCCGTCTATGACAAGCCGGTATTCAAGCTCCCGCATCCCCTCCGGAGGGGTATAGGCGTGAAAGAGAATCCCCGAATCGCGGTAGCGGTCTTCGGCCCCCTTCGCATACTCCTCGGAGCTCATATCAGTCCGCAGCACCCGCAGGTTCCGAAACCAGTACACCCGGGAGAACCCCTCATGGGCAAAGGCGGCGCCCACCCGCCGGTAGCTCGACGGCGCGGTGAACAGTACCCCGTCCCCGATGATCTCCGGCGCTCCCGGCCCCTTCAATTGCAGAAGATGATCGGCAAATTGATAAGATTCTATATCGAGCGCCCCCGTATTACCGATAATAACTATAACAAGGAGCATCCAGACCGTGTTCTTCTTCATAATGTGTTCTTTACAATTATCGGTTGATGTTTCAATATCTTAATTATGCCATCGTTAAAACAGCTTGACGCGTTCAAAAAGTCTTTCCTCTCTATCGGCAACGAGTCAAAGGCGCTGAGAGCCGCGGGCGTGGAGCCCGAAGACTTGCCGCTGCCCCTGGCCGAGGCCAAGCCGTCTTCCTCCCTGCCCCCGGAACTCGGCGGAACCGCAGCCGTCAAAAGACGGCCGCCCGCGCGGGATGGGTCCGGCCCGGAACCGCCCATAACGCCGGCGGAGCCGGAATCCGGTGAGTTCTCGTTTGAGGATTTGGATTTCGGCGCTTTTACCGCCAGTCCTGAGGTTTTGCCGGAAATACCTGACGATCTTGCCGCATCTTTTCCCACGGTGGGCGAAGAGATCGAGCAGCTTGCCGCGCAGGAGGCCGGTTTGGACGGGCCTTCCGGGGAGATTCCCCTTGAAGCGGACACGGCTGATACCAGTATAGAGGACGACGCGGGCTTGGGAAGCGCCGGGTTTGACCTGGAAAGCGCCGGGGACTTGAACGGGGAAACGGAGACGGCTGAATTCCCCCCGCCTGACGCGGCTGAATTCAACCTGCCCGCAGACGCTTTCGATGGAGCCGCCGAAGCGCCGCCTGATACCAGCGCACCGGAAGCGGCTTCAGCCGAAGTTCCCGCAGGCGGCGCGGGAGACGATCCCTTTGAAAACTTTGACCTGGACAGCGCGGCGGCGGAACCGTCCCCGCCGGAAGCATCTGATGGCGGCGAAGCCCCCCCCTTCCCTGACTTTGACAGCTTGGCAGACGGCTTTGACCTGAAAGGCATTGACGATATTTTCAGCGGCAATAAGGCCGCGCCGTCCCCAGCCGCCGCGCCGTCTCCGTCCAAACCTGCGGGAGCGCCCTCCCCGCCCCGCAGACCGGCTCAAAGGGAAGTGGAGGAGATAAACCTCAGCGAAGAAGACTACGCCCGGGTGGAAGCAGCCCTGGCCTCCTATCCCCTCAACCTGCGGATAGTCTGCGAAGAAATCATCGTTGAGCAGGCGGTCCCGCCGGAACTCATGTCGGCGTTTGTGCGCCTGCTGATCCGGGGGGGAACCCCCCGCGAAGCCGCGTCCATGGCGGGCAAAATACTGGGGCATCCGGTTATTCTGCCCAAGGGCGCGGAAAAGAAGACCGGCGAAGAGCTGGAGGCGGAGCAGGCCAGCTTCTATTATATCTTCTTCCGCCAGTTTCTTCCGATGTTCCGCATCTTCATGTTCTTCGCGCTGGTGGCGGCTTCCCTGTTCTATCTGGCCTACCAGTTTATCTACAAGCCGCTGCGGGCCGAATCGATTTACAAACAGGGCCATGAACGGATCGCCGCCGGGGAGTACGAACGGGCCAACGAGCGGTTCAGTGAAGCCTTCAGCCTCCACCGGAACCGGAACTGGTTTTACCGTTACGCCGAGGGGTTCCGGGAGGAGCGGCAGTACATCTACGCGGAGAAGAAGTACGAGGACCTGCTGCGCTACTACCCCCGGAATAAGAAGGGGGTACTGGATTACGCCGCTATGGAGAGCGCTGAAATGCGCAACTATCCCCAGGCGGACCGGATTCTCCGGCAGCACCTGTTGGATTACGCCGTCAATGACCGCGAGGGGCTCATCGCCCTGGGGGATAACAGCCTGGCCTGGGGCGATGTCGAAAGCGAGCGCTACGAGAATGCGCGGCAGGCCTATGCCCGGCTCCTGGAACTCTACGGCTGGGAGGACGACTCCATCGTTGAACGGATGATGCGCTACTTTATCCGTACCGATCAGTTGGGCGAGGTGCTGCCCCTCCAGCGGCGCTTTATCGATAACCCCAAGCGGAAAATCCGTCCTGACACGCTGGCGGAGCTGGGGGGCTACCTCCTGGACAAGCGTCTCGAAGAGACCAAAGGGGTTCCCGATGAGAACATCCGGCGTATCGAGGGTATCCGCGAGGTGCTCATGCGGGCGGCTCAGGCCGCGCCGGATCAGCCGGAGCCCCATTACCACCTGGCCCGGTACTACCGCGAATTCGGGGCCCTCCCGGACGAGCGGACCTCGCTGGAACGGGCGATCCGGGGTTTCGATACGGCCAGGGAAGAAACGGCCCGGCGCGCGGGCTACCGGATCGACGCGGAGCGGCGCTACGCCCAGTCCCTCATCAATACCCGTGATTTCATAGACGCCGAACGGGAACTCACCAAGGGGATAACGGTCTACCAGGACGCCCTGGAGCGGCGGCTCATCTCCCGCTCCCCGGAATTCGGCAGGCTCTACGCCGACCTGGGGGACTTGGAGTACTTTGTCAAATCCGGCGACATGAACAGCGTCCTGGAATTCTACCGGCTTTCGGAGGAGCACGGCTGGGCCCCGGTGGAGATGCAGTACCGCATGGGGGCGGCGCATTACCAACTGCGCCAGTGGGAAGCGGCGATGAACCGTTTCTTTACCGCCACCGCCGAATTGCCGCTGAACCGGCGGCTCCTGTACGCGATAGGGAATGTGCTGTACCAGCGGGGCGACTATTCTTTAGCGCAGGGGTACTATTCCCGGCTCTTGGACCTCTTAGAGGCGGACCGGGCCCGCTTCCCCATCCTGGCCATCAACGAGCGGACCGATCACCTGGAATTGGCGGAGCGGATGATGGTTGCCCGGAACAACATGGGGGTTACGATGGAAGCCTTGGCGGACCGGACGGGCCGGACATCCTACCGTTCAGGGGCGCTGGGGCTGTTCACGGAGTCGGCACGGGCGTGGGATGCCATTACCCGCGATCCGGTAACGATGGTCCGTTCCGGCGCGGGGGATATGTCCAATCCGGGGGTGAATCTGGCTTATATCAATTCCCGTAACTCGCTCTACCCGGTGCCGGACTTTGAGCCGCAGCTCTACCTCCACATTGACAAGGACGTGCTGGAGCCGTCTCCCTGGGAAGAACTGGCTCCCGCTGGCCGGCGGCTGTCTAATCAGCTCTAACTGTTGCGGGGGCGGTGCCCCCCGGATGGCTTGGTGATGCGCCCACTGGAAACGGCGCGCCTGGCGAGTGGGGGGACCGGGGGGCCTGGGCCCCCCGGCGGGGGTACGGGGGCAGGGCCCCCGTATTGACCAGACGCGCCGGGCCGGGGATAATCTATCTACATGAAAAAGTTTATTTTTGTCTCAGGCGGCGTCTGCTCAAGCCTTGGCAAGGGAGTGGCCGCGTCTTCCCTGGGAGCCCTGCTGGAAGGCCGCGGACTCAATGTCCGCATGGTAAAGTGCGATCCCTATATCAACGTGGACGCGGGAACCATGAGCCCCTACCAGCACGGTGAAGTCTACGTCACCGATGACGGCGCGGAAACCGACCTTGACTTGGGGAATTACGCCCGTTTTACCTCCGGCCCCTTGTCCAAAACCAACTCCATCACCACCGGACAGGTCTACGACTCGGTGATCCGCAAGGAGCGGGAGGGCCGCTACCTGGGACGTTGCGTCCAGGTGATCCCCCATATCACCGATGAGATAAAAAGCCGCATCCTGGCCGTGGCCAAAGAGGATGCCGATACCGACGTAGTCATCGTGGAGATAGGCGGCACCGTGGGGGACATCGAGTCCGTGCCCTTTCTGGAAGCGGCGCGGCAGCTCATCCACGAATCGGGCCGGAGCAACGCCATTTCCGTGCACCTGACCCTGATCCCCCAGGTTGCCGGCTCCGAACTCAAGACCAAACCCACCCAACACTCAGTCAAAGCCATGCAGGAGCAGGGAATTCAGCCCGATGTGCTGATCTGCCGGGCACCGGTGCTGCTGGACGAGCCTACCCGCCGGAAGATCGCCCTCTTCACCAACGTGGAAACCGAGGCGGTCTTTACTTCATACGACATCGACACTACAATCTACGAAGTTCCCCTGATCTTCTTTGACCAGAAGCTCGATCAGGTGGTACTCAAGAAGCTGGGAGTGGAAAGCCGCCACGCCGACCTCAAACCCTGGTACGCCATGATGGAGCGGTTCGGCTCCCGCAAGGGCGCGGTGCGGATCGGCATTGTGGGCAAGTACATGGACCTCCATGACGCATACAAATCGGTGTACGAGGCGCTGTTTCACGCCGGTCTTGAGTGCCTGGCGGAAGTGGAGCTGGTCAAGGTTGATTCCTCCCGCCTGGAGGAGGCCGAAGACCCTGAAACCATCCTGGGCGGCGTGGACGGCGTACTGGTTCCCGGCGGCTTCGGGCAGCGGGGGATCAACGGCATGGTGGAGGCTGCGGCCTGGGCGCGGAAGCGCGGAGTTCCCTACTTCGGCATCTGCCTGGGGATGCAGGTCATGGTGATCGACTGGGGCAGGAACGTGCTGGGCTGGAAGGACGCGGATTCCACCGAGTTTAACCCGGACACCAAGCATCCGGTGATCAGCCTGCTGGAAGATCAGGTGGATGTGAAGGACTACGGGGGGACTATGCGGCTGGGGAAGAGCGAGTCGGTTGCGGAACCGGGGAGCCTGATCATGACCGCATACCGCGGGCGGAGCGTTTTTGAGCGGCACCGGCACCGCTACGAGTTCGCCAATCAGTACCGGGGCGATATGACCGGGTCCGGGCTGCGGATCGGGGCCCTGACCCCCGATGGGAGCCTGGTGGAGTGCGTGGAATGGCCGAATCATCCCTGGGGGCTGGGCGTCCAGTTCCACCCGGAATTCAAGTCCAAACCCACCGCGGCGGCTCCCCTTTTCCGTGACTTTATCGCCGCCGTCAAACAGGCGCGGACAAACTAACCGGGGGGGCCGGGGGGTTGCGGGGGTAGAACCCCCGCATGGAGGGCAGACATGAAACGGCTATTTCTGTACTTCTTCCTCATAACGCTCGGAAGCTGCTCGTTTGATTACCAGAGCCTCGCCCCGGAAGACGAAAGCCAGCCCGATCTTATCATGGACGAAGTCGAGTACGTCCGGGTGCGGGACGGGAGCCCGGTGGTGCGCTTTGAAGCGGAACACGCGGAACGCTATGAAAAGCGGCAGACCATGGAACTCAAGCGCTTCTCGTTTGAGCAGTTTGAGCAGCGCGGGGATGAGGTGAACGCCGCGGGGAGCGCGGGGGCCGCGTCCGTGGAGCTGGAGTCGGGGAATATCCGCATGGACGCGGGGGTGCGGATCGCCGTGGATTCCGAAGACGTTGTCATGGAAACCGCCGCCCTGGACTGGGCCGACAAGGAACGGCGCCTGTCCGCCGGGGAAAGCGCCCCGGTGGACATTCAGCGTTCCGATGGAACCACGTTTACCGGCTGGGGGTTTTCCGCGGATGTGCGCCAGCGGACCTGGAGTTTTACCGGGGGCGCGACCGGAACCTATGTCCACGAGGACGATGAGGAGCCGGAAGCGGAGGGCGGCGGAGAATGAAGGCGGGCGCGGTACGAATCGCGGTATGCGCGGCGATCTGCCTGTGGCCTGGCGCGTCCCTTTCCGGCGACACCTTTACCTTCAAGGCGGACCGGATGAGCGGCGGGCGGGCTTCGGGCAAGGAGATCACGGTGCTGGCGGGAAACGCCGAGGTACATTCGGACAATCTTATCTTGAGGGCGGACCGGATCGAACTTCACGGGAACGACAACCAATTCATCGACTGCGCGGGGAATGTCTGGGGCCGGGAGGAGGAGAAGGACATCCTCTTTCAAACCGACCGGCTGCGCTATGACCGCAAGCTGAAGATCGCCCGGCTGGAGGGCAACGCCTCGCTGGAGGACAGGAAGAACGAGATTGTGGCGCGGGGCCGCTTTATTGAGTACGACGACCAGTCAGAAATCACGGTGTTTCAAATCTCGGTCCGGCTGTTCAAGGACACGATGGTGTGCCGTTCCGAGTATGCGGTATACCGGCGCAAAGAAAAGCTCCTGGACCTTTCGGGCTTTCCGGTGGTGTATAAAAAGAGCGATGAATTCCGCGCCGACCGTATCCGGGTAGACCTGGATACCGATGACGTTACGATGGAAGGCTCTGTTTCCGGCTCGATAAAGGACTAGGCGATGAATCCCGATGAATATGAGCTGGGTGTGCGCGATTTGCAGAAGCGGTTTGGCCGCAAGCTGGTTGTCCGGGGCGTGAACTTCTCCATGCACAACGGCGAAGTAGCCGGTCTCTTGGGGCCTAACGGCGCGGGAAAGACAACTATCTTCTATATGATAGTGGGCTTTTACAAGCCCAGCTCCGGCAGCGTTACCCTCAACAGCGGGGACATTACGCGCAAACCCATGTACCGCCGGGCGCAGCAGGGCATTGCCTATTTGCCCCAGGAAGCCTCGATCTTCCGCAAGCTGACGGTGGAGCAGAATATTTGGGCTATCCTGGAAAGCCGCCGGGACCTCAGCCGGGCCGCGAAGAAAGAGCGGCTGGAATCCCTGCTGGAGGAATTCGGCATAACGCGCATTGGGAAACAATACGGCTATACGCTTTCAGGCGGCGAGCGCCGGCGTACCGAGATTGCCCGGGCATTGGCTACGGAGCCGAAATTCCTGCTTCTGGACGAGCCGTTTGCGGGAATCGACCCTATCGCCGTGTATGAAATCAAGCAGATTATCCGCCGTCTTGCGGAGAAGGGCATTGGCATTCTCATCACCGATCACAATGTCCGCGACACGCTGGAGATCACCACTGAGGCGTTCATTATCGCGGAGGGCACGATCATTGCCCGCGGCGACCGGAACGTGATTCAGGCGGATGAAAAGGTCCGCGAAGTCTATCTGGGCAGTGAATTCAAGCTGTAGGGCAGGCGCGGGGGCGCTGCCCCCGCACCCCCGCCGGGGGGACACGTCCCCCCGGTCCCCCCACTCGCCAGGCGCGTTATTTGCAATAGGCGCATAGCCAAGCCAACCGGGGGGTTTGGGGGGCCTAGGCCCCCCAGCGGGGGCGTGGGGGTGGAACCCCCGCTCCGCCTTACAGATAGCTGATCTTCTTCATGTCGATTTCGTGGGGCTTTCCCGTGTCAGCGGCATAGCCCACCGCCACGGCAAGACCGAACTCGCAGCCTTCGGGAAACCCGAGCTTGGATTTCCAGTAGGCGGACGTTTCCGGATCGTTAAACACCACACCGGGCAGCCCCAGAAGGATGTTGGCCAAACCCAGACTGGCCGCGGCAATGGCAATGTTTTCCGCCATGATGCCCACATCAACGGCGGCGTTGTTTTTTACCGCCAGAAAATAGGAAACCGGAGCGTCGTAGAAAATTTTGCCCTTGCGGGACTTGATGCGCTCCAAGATGCCGGTCTCGCCTTTTTTCTCGAAGAAGGCGACAACGGCCCGCTCCAGCTCCCCAATAAGGGCCGCGTTTCTGACCACGATGATAGTGACCGGCTGGGCGTTGTTTGCGCTGGGTGCGGCAAGGCCCGCTTTGGCCAATAACTCAACAGTCTGATCGTCCGGCGCTTTATCCGTATAGGCCCGGACAGAACGGCGTGAAAAAATTGCGTCAATGGCGGTATTGGACATACAAAACTCCTTTCAATTCATTTTCCATATTTTA
>JAITHH010000277.1 GCA_031280065.1 Treponema sp.
CGCAGAAACGGCTGAACATGGTCTCAAGGATGTCCGCAGTGGATACTTCCCCGGTGATCTCCCCCAGGGCGCTGATTCCCTCCCGCAGCAGGGGGGCGATCACGTCCAGGGGTTCCCCCCGCGCTGCCAGGGCCAGGGCCTCCCGCAGGGCTTCCGCTGCCCGCCCGGTCAGCTCCTTCTGCCGCGCCGTGCCAATGCCGGGGACCCTGTCCTCCCCGGTAACGCCGCCCGCAGTCTCCCGGAGCCGCTCCGCGATGATGCCGCTCAGACGGGGAAGCCCCGCGCCGGTCTTGGCGCTGATGCCCAGGAGGGAATTCTCCCAATGGCAGCAACTAAAGGGGTGACCGGGGGGCGCAAACCAAAGGTTCGATGGCCCTCCGGCGGGGGCGTTGCGGGGGCAGATCCCCCGCATGGGGGGTAGCGGAGAACCCGGAGGGTTCGGAGCGAGGGGGGCGCCCCCCATTTAAGCCTCTTAGAAGCCCGGACCCCCTAGTAGATAAACGGGATGATGCGGTACTTGACCTTGCGGGTGTAGGCGTCCCAGAGGGACCCGTATTTGGCCCGGCATAGCTTGTCATCATCCATCTGGCGGGTGAAGAGGAGGCCCGCATAGTAGAGGGGGTAGAGCCACGCCGGCCAGAGCCCGGGGTATCCCACGCTGAGGGCTATGCCTGAGGCCATGAGTATCTCTCCCAAGTAGTTGATGTGCCGGCTCATCCCCCAAAAGCCATTGACCAAGAGGCTGTGTTCCCCGTTGGAAAGGGCATCGGGCTTGATCCAGAGGAACTTCTTGTCCGGCGCGGTCTTGAAGCGGTACTTCTGCATGTTGGCGCCCCGGGACAGAATCCAGCCCGTGAAGAAAACAGCGGCAGAGCAGAGGTGGAGCCAGCGGGGGCGGCCCGGATTGGGAAGCCCCGCAGCGGCCCAGAGGGAGACAGCGTAGAAGTAGGGGTAGAAGGTAAGGCAGCCGAATCCCAGCTTAAAGCCCACCCGCTCGGCAATGAAGTCGTAGGTGTAGAGGTGGACCTTCTCAAAGCTGAGGTAATCCCATACAAACCAGGAGAGAAGGGCCGCCCCCAGGAACAAGCCGGGGTTGGGGTTTTCATGGGTCAGGTAATGGCGCGCCGCGAAGGAGAGGACGTTGAGCTGCAGCATCACCGCGCCTATGAGGTAGAGCCACATCTTGGCGTCGATGAAGCCCTCCCGGAACTGGGGGTTTTTCAGGCGGCCAAACCAGAGATCCGCGAAAAAGGGCTTTCCCGTAGAAGGATAGGGCAGCACCACGGCAAAGCTAAAGAGCAGGCCCAAGGTGAGGGCCCCCAAAAGGCTTGCCCAGCGGACCCGGTAGAGCCAGTCCGGGGGAAGCGCCTGGAACCGTACCAGGAGCGCCCACAAGAGGACGCACAGAGCCAGAACCACGATGCCGTTGATCCGGTAGCGCAGAACCTCGCCGGTCTTACCGCTCTTCACATAGCCCTGCCTCTTCTTCGCGGGTACAAGAATATGCAGGATGGTGATGACCGCGTAGGCGATCCAGGGGGTGAAAAATCCAAGGACCTGGATTTTCATGGTAAACCTCCGGTGTTTTTTGCCGGTTGAAACCGGTTTTTGATTGGGGACTAATACGGGTTATACAGGAAAACAGGCGGTTTGACTATTCAAGCGGAAGCGGCGGCAAGCGGGGGTATTTTGGCTGATATGTCCTGCCGGGGCAAGGCGCGGGCGCTGGTTTCAATCAACCGTAAACAACGGTATAATTGAGGTATGGAACTTTCATATACGTTTTGGGAAGCGGAAGAAGGCGGTTTTATCGGTTTTATCAATCAGTTCCCGGACTATTGGACCCAGGGGGAGACTATAGACGAACTGGAAAAAATGCTCGCCTCTTTATATACCGATATGGCTGCTTCCCCCGAATTCAAAACCGCCAAAGAGCATACCGGCAAACTCATGGTTGCGGTATGAAGCAGCGGGATTTAATACGTATTATTCTGGAAAATGGGGCGGTCTTTGTTCGTCATGGTTCAGACCATGACTGGTATGTCAATCCCCTCACCGGAAAATATGAGGCTGTCCCCAGACACCGGGAAATTAAAAAACAGCTTGCCCAGAAAATTATTAAAAGTCTGGCCTGACATAGCGGCGGCGGGCGCCCCGCTTCTGATCAAGAAATCTATATGTCGAATGGGACATATACAAAAAAGCCGTAACGCCTAGGGCAGCACTGATTTATTCTGTGCTTCCCTAGAAAGAGCAGCAACATGCCCTGCCCTACCCGGCAGGGTTTTTTATTGGTTTCATACTCCATCGGAAGCGGCGGCAATCTCTTTGCGTACCAATTCATCAATGATCTGTGCGGGTGTCTGGCTGGCCGCAGCCGCTTTGGTCAAAAGATAGTCCGTAGAAAGTTTGGTCAGCCCCATAAGGCGCAGTTCCCGCTGGGTGAGCCAGTCACTGCCGGATGGTCCCAGTTTGGGGATGGCGCGGGTCAGTTCCTCGTCAAGGGCGTCGTATTCTTCATCAGTCAAGTCGGTATAAACCATCAGTTTCTCCTAATCCCGAAGCTGCGCTAGTACGCTGTTCCGGCAGTCCATTGCATGAAAGACCTTTATGGTATCATCACCAATAGGGTTATAGAACACTTCAATCGGGTTAGCCGCCCGGTTGAAGCCAATGAATGCGTATTTGTTATCGCAGCCTTCCAGTTTGCGCCCATAAATCCTAGTTTTGCAGGCGTACCGGATATCCTCCGCGGTTACGCCGTGTTTGAAGGCCGAGGGTACGAAAACAATTTCCGGCTCCATACCTCCCCATTGTAGTCCAAACCGCCGGAACCGGCAAGCACGATAACACCGCCTGCCGCGCCCGGCCCGGAAAACCGGCGGCGGTGAATTCATACTTTGCCGGAAATGGGATATTCTCAAAGCGCGGCAGAAATGACCGATGAAGAAGCCGATTATTGGGATGAATTTTTTACGAAAAATCCGCCCAAGGTTGACCCTGCCAAAAAGGGGGGGTATTTTACCCGCCAGCGGGAATTACTCAAAGTGCTGGATACAACCGCCGCGGATTATATTGTAGCCAAAGCCGCCCACAAAAGTCCCGCCCAAATCACCAGCGAACTGGTGCACAGGGAAATCTCCCAAAGCGCCCTGCCCCTTTCATGATAAGCCCCCGGTGTTTTTTGCCATCAGGCTGACCGCCCCCTGCCGGGACAGCAGCCGGGCCATGATAAAGCGGGCAAACCTATTGAAGCCCCCGGGAATGACCACCGGGCCCTTGCCCAGGGCTTTAAGGGTCTGTTCCGCCACTTCCCCTGCGGAGAGAGTTCCCGGGGCAGCCCTGGTTTGGCTGGCCTTTTCGTAGCCCGGGGTACGGATAGCCCCGGCGGCGCAGCCGATCACGTCTATGCCCTGGGGTTTAAGTTCCTTCCATAAACCTTCCGCCAAAACCGCGTTGAACGCCTTGGTGGCCGCGTAGGCCGCCAGCTTCGGGCTCCCCTGGCCCCCCGCCAGAGAGGACATCAGCACGATGCCGCCCCGGCGCCGTTCCGCCATCGGGCCGGAGAGGAGCTTGGCCAAAAGCAGCGGGGTTCTCACGTTCACCGCTGCAGCCTGGTCCAGGTCCTCCGCCGCGGTTTCCCCGAACCAGCCGATGGGCGCGAAGGCCGCGTTGTACACCAAAAGGCCGATGGGAAGGTTTATATCTTCCAGGAGCCCCTTGGCCTTCTCAAAATCCGCCAAATCCACCCTCCGGCACAGGACATCCACCGAATATTCTTTGCCCAGGCGCTTTGCCGTCTCCTCCAGCCGTTCCTTTCCCCGGGCCAGGAGTACCAGGTTGAGCCCCCGCCGGGCCAGGGCTTCCGCGAAGGCCCCGCCCAATCCGTAGGAGCCCCCCGCCACCAGGGCATAGGGCCCGTATTTTTCCTTGAAACGCATGATGTTCCCTTTACCGGATTTAGCCCAAAATCCGCCCGCTCTGTCAAGGCGGCCCCGTTGACATAACCGGGAAAAAGGCCCTACCCTCTTTCCAGGAAACCTTTAGAAACCGTATATAACGGTTAGCCGGAGGTTCAAAACCAAAAGAAAGAGAGGATAAATATGAAGAAAGTGCTGTTCCTGCTCGTGATTGCGGGCGCGCTTGGGGGGTCTGTGTTTGCCGCAGACTTTTATCACCTGGAGATCTACGACCGGATGAAAGTCGCTCCGGCGGAGGCTTTCAACTTCAACCTTGGGGATGAAACCGGCAAGGCGGTGGTGTGGTTTCATAGCACCAACGGCTGGGTGCTGCTGCTCTACAAATCGGGCAGTGAAACCAGCAGTTCCGTAAAACCGGCGGATGCCGCCGGCGTGTATTCGGTTGTATCCAGCAATCTGAATACGATCCGCTTGTCTTTGAACAACATCGTCTATAACAAGCTGATCCTGCGGGATTACCCGGACCTGGCCGCTGATCTCAAAAGAAAGTTCAACCTGTAAGTTGTATGCGGGGGTTTTGCCCCCGTAGCGCCGCCCCTCCCCGGTTAATGCCCCTCCAGTTCCAACAGATAGCGCTTCGTGGGAAGTCCGCCGCCATAGCCGGTAAGCGAGCCGTCACTGCCTATCACGCGGTGGCAGGGAACCACGATCACCAGGGGATTGCGGTGGTTGGCCGATCCCACCGCCCGGCTTGCCTGGGGATTGCCGATCAGCGCGGCCACCTCGCCGTAGGTGCGGGTCTCCCCATAGGGAATCGTTTGCAGGGCTTTCCAGACCCTTACTTGAAAATCCGTGCCCCGGAACGTCAGGGGCAGATCAAAGTCCCGGCGCAAACCTTCAAAGTATTCCGTTAATTGGGATGCCGCCGCCCGGATCAGCGCGGTTTCAGCGCGTTCAAAACCCTGCGGCGGTTCCTCCCCCCCGGCAAAGAACACTCCGCTTAACGCGCCCGCTTCCTCCGCGATCCCCAGCAGACCCGCCGGATACGGGTAAAAAAATACTTTTTTCACGTTCTTTATCCCTGCGCTGTTTTCGATTGCTGCTTGCGGGCTGACTCAAACAGATTCTGCCACACCTCAAGCGGCTTCTTGAGCGCCTCCGCCTGGTTCCGCTCACCGATAAGGAAATGAATCCGTTTGAGGCCGCTTAAAAAGTTGATGCCCATCCTGATGTCATCAGCGCTTTTGCTGGAAAGCGCGAATTTCTCCTGGTAGCGCTGCGCCGCAGTCTTGAAAAGTTTGATGATAAGCCGCAAATGGTACACCGTCGGCTCGTACCAGGGGGAACGGGGGTCCCGGTTTTCCACCGCCGATTTCAGATCAAAGATGTTTTTTGCCGCCGCCGCGTAACGGCCCTCCAGGTCCACAAAAGACCAGCGCCACTTGGTATTCTGTCCAAAGGCGTTCTCCAGCAGTTGAATGGTAAATCCTATCTTGCGGGCCAAGCGGTAGCGCTGAATGGGGTCCAGAAAATGCAGGGCTTTCAGCCGGTCCTCGTATTCCTCAAACGCCGCGTCCACAGCCGTCCCCACGATCTCTTCGAGGTAGCAGACGCACCGGTACAGGGCCTTTCTTCCTTCGTTGAGGGCCTCTTCGTCCTTCACACGCAGCATCGACTCGGAAACCCCGTTCAAGATGATATAACAGGAGACTAGATTGAGCATATCCTCCGCTAAGGCGACGCGTTTTTCCGCAGTGTCTTCCGCCCCCTGCTGAATCTGATCCAGTACCGTTTTTTCCCGCTGGAGCAGCCCGTCGATAGTCTCCCGGTAAACGGTTGTTTTCTCATAGTATTCCTGCTTGTCCTCTTGGGTAACCTTTGCCATATATCCCGCCGAAGTTTCAAATCCTTAGAGCCTGCAAGGTAGAATTTTGACGTTTGAAACGCCAAAATTCCAGATTTTGAACAGGCTCTTAAAGCCGATCCAGAGCGCCCCGCCTGAGCCCTGAAGTTTCGAGCCTCAGGACACCCGGTATTTGGCCAGGAGCGCGTCCGCATGGGCCAGGGCAGCTTCCTGGGCTGAATCCCCCGCCAGCATCCGGGCGATTTCCTCCCGCCGCGCCGGAGGAGCAAGCGCCGAAACCGTGGTTACCGTCCGCTCTCCCTGCATCTGCTTCTCAACCTTAAAATGATTATCGGCGCGAACCGCGATAGCGGCAAGGTGCGTTACGCAAAAAATTTGCTTGATACGCCCGATTTTCGCAAGATATTCCCCCACGGAAAGGGCGACTTCCCCCCCTATCCCCGTGTCAATCTCATCGAAGATCAGGGTTTCTATGGCGTCGGCCCCGGCAAGCGCCGTTTTTATGGCCAGCATCACCCGGGACAGCTCCCCCCCGCTGGCAATGCGGGAGAGATCCTTCAACGGCTCCCCCGGATTCGCGGATATGAGGAATTCCACCTCGTCGGCCCCCCAGGGCCCGCACACCCGGCTCCCTTCGCCGCCCTTGGGGCTTACGGTAATGGAAAAGGCAGAGCGGGGCATCCCCAGATTGGCAATGATCCCCGTGATCCGCGCCCCCAAATCCCGCGCCCCGGCCTTCCGCTTGCCGCTGATCTCCACCGCCCGGCGGAGAATCTCCTTTTCCAGCGCCCCAATCTCCGCCCGGAGCTTGTCCCGGTTCTCCTCAGCCCCGGACAGGGCCTCGATCTCCGCCGCCGCCGCGTCCCGGTACGCCAGGATAGCGTCTTCATCAAAGCCCGGACCCTGGGCGTACTTCTTCTTGAGCCGGTGAAGCAGGGCCAGCCGTTCTTCCACCGCTTCCAGCCGGGCCGGATCGGATATGAGTCCGTCCCGGTACGAGCGAAATTCTTCCGCCAGATCCTCGGCCTCGTAGAACAGATCGTCCATGCGCCGGGCCGTTTCCCCCAGCGCCGGGTCGATGGCCGCGGCGTTTTCCAGCGAAGAGCGGGCCCGCCGCGCCAGACTCAGTACCGACGGCTCGTCATCGCAAAAAGCCGCCGCGGCGCTATTCACCTGATCCGCCAGTCTTTCAAAATCCCCCAGCCGGGAGGCTTCGGCCTCCAGTTCCCGGCTTTCGCCGCTTTTCACCGCCGCCGCGCTGATCTCCTCCACGGCGTAACTGAGCATCTCGATCCGCACGTCCCGGTCCCGCGCTGACGCGAGAAAGGTCTCCAGGGTCTTCTTCTTCTCCGTCAGATCCGCGAACAACCGGCTGAATTCGGCGACATCCTCTTCCAGGCCCGCAAAACGGTCCAGGTACTTCCGGTGGTTTTCTTTCCGCAGCAGGGATTCGTGGGCATGCTGCCCGTGCAGGTCAAAGAGCAGGGCCATGAATTCCGCCAGATCGGCGCGGGTAACGGGCGTATTCTGGATATACATGGCCCCCCGGCCTGAACTTTTGATATTCCGCCTGACCACGAGCTGCCCGTCATCGCTTTGAATGTCCCGGCCCTCAAGCCACTGCGCGGCCTCGGCGTTTTCCGGGCGCAGGGACAGCACCGCGGAAACGCCCGCCTCTTCCGCGCCGGTACGGATCACCTCCGCGTCGGCCTTGGCGCCCAGGAGAAAGCCCAATGCGCCGACGATGATGGACTTTCCCGCGCCGGTCTCGCCGGTGAGAATAGTCAGCCCGCCCTCAAACGAAAGACTCAGGTTCTCCGCCAGGGCGTAGTTACGGATACTCAACTCTTCAAGCATGGACGCCTCCCGTTTCCGCGCCGGGCCAGTTCAACTTTTGCCGCAGGGCCCGGTAGAACGCCCGCCGGTCCGAGGCGATAAGGGCGGCTTCGTAGGGGGCCCGGTATATGCGGATCAGATCGCCGGGCTCCAGGGCCCAGGTCTTTTGACCGTCCAAGGTGAGCAGCACCCCGCTCCGCTGCTGTTCCTCGACCTGCACCAGCAGCGTGTCCTGGGCGGGCATCACGATGGGACGGTTGGACAGGGTAAAGGGACAGATGGGGTTGATGATCAGCGCCTCGATTTCGGGGTCCAGGATCGGGCCCCCGGCGGCCACCGAATAGGCGGTAGAGCCGGTGGGCGTGGCCGCGATGAGGCCGTCGGAACGGTAATGCCCCAGCCGTATCAGCGCCCCGTCCCGCTCGGACATCACGGTAAGGGAGATGATCTTGGCGATTCCCGACGCTGAAATCACCGCCTCGTTGAGGCAGGACGCCCGCGTGAGGATCACATCCCGGCGCTCCACGGTCAATTCCAGCATGATCCGCCGCGAGATCGCCGCCTTTCCCTCAAGCCACTGCCCGAATACCGCAGCCCATTCACCGGGGGGCACCACCGCGATAAAGCCCAGCGCGCCAAAGTTGATGGGAAGCAGAGGGATGCCCCGCGGGGCCGCGATTCGGGCGGCAAACAGCACGGTCCCGTCCCCGCCCAGACTAAAGGCAAGGTCAAAACCCTCCCGGAAGCCGGAATCATCCGGTTCGGCGGAGGGATAACGCGCCGCCTCAAAGCCCCGCCGCGCAAGCTCCTCCCCGATGGTTTGGGCCAAACGCTCTGCGGCGGCTTTATGGGGATTGACAAACAGCAGGGCCCGGCGGGGGACAGGTTCGGCCATTCCGCAACTCCCCGCTAGGGCAGCGTCATGATGAGCTTGGCAACCCGGCCAGCCTCAGTTGCGGACAGGCGGGGGTAGAGGGGGAACAGGGCGGTACGCAGGGACAGGGAATACGCCTCCGGGCACAGTTCCCCGGCAGCCGCGCCGGACCCGGCCAGGGTATCCTCAAAGGCGCTTTCCACCGCGATCTCTTTCTTCTTGGCGTAGGCCTTGACGTCCTTCATCCCCGTTTCAAGGATCAGGGGAAAGGCGTAGCAGTTATATTCCGCGTCTTCCCGCTGAATAAACCGTTTATGCCGCGTCCGCAGAGCCGACTGGATGTAGGACTGGCTGATTTCCTTCCGTTTTTCAAGATTCCGGGCGCATTCCTTAAACTGCACCACCGCCATGGCCGCGTTCAAATCGGGCAGGCTGTATTCAGGCAGGGGCGGCTGCCCCCGCAGTACCGAAGCGTCCCGGCGGTTCACCGAATAGAGCAGGGCCCCTCCCCCGGAGGTGAGCATGTCCCGCTCCTCAAGGCCGAGGATCGTAAAGGTTCCGAAGGAACCGGCCAGAGCCTCGCCCAGATGCGTACCGAAACTCTGGGAACAGTCCTCGATGACCGGCAGCCCCATCTGGGTGATACCGGCCATGTCCGCGGTGAATCCCAGCGTATGGTTTACCGCGATACAGCGGGCGATGGTCTCGCCCCGCCTTGCAAGCGCGGCCTCGATGGTTTCCGGCCCGATACACGCGGTTCCCGGCAGTACGTCGGCGTACAGGGGCGTGAGCCGCAGTTCCTCAAGAACCTGCGCGTAATAGCGGGGGGACAAGGCGGAAATCACCACACCCTGCCCGTCCTCCATGCCCAGGGCGGCCAGGGCAAAGCGCAGGGCGATGGCGGGGCTCCGCAGGGCGAGGCAATAATCGTACTGTAAATGCTCTTTTGCGATCTGGATAAGGAAGCGGGCCTGTTCCCCCGGCCCGATCTTATCCGCCACCATAGCGGTAAGCACCGCATCCATCTCCTTCCGCCTAATGGTTGGAGAATAGACTTCGATCTTCATGCCGCGCTTACCTGTCTCTAGCGCCTAAGTTCGGCAATTTTCTGAAGTTCCTTGGGATTGAAGAGGTCCCGTATGTCCAGGATGATAAGATAGCCGTTTTCCTGGCGGACCACCCCTTGAATATACTCCGCGCCGATCCCGGTGAGCATTTGGGGGGGCGGCTGCACCTGATCCTTCTCGATAGTAACAACCCGCGATACGCGGTCGATGATGATTCCCAGCTTCATCCCGTCGATGTCCAGGATAACAAAGCCGGACAGCAGTTCGTCCTCCTCGGAATTGAGCACTTTCTTTATATGAAACCGTTTATGCAGATTGATGATCGGTATGATTTCACTGCGGAGATTGAAAATTCCCTCTACATAACTGGGGGCGTTCGGGATTGACCGGATTGCCTGCGCCCGGACAATCTCCTTCACATCCATGATGTTGATCCCGTAGAGTTCTTCCCCAAGCTGAAACGTTACCAGTTGATTCTGTTCGGCCATATAAACGCCCCCTTTCTCTGAGTGTACTCTATAAAGCCGTCTTGTTTCAAGGGATTTTGAGCGGGGGCGCGAACCTGCGGTTCGACGGCCCCACGGTCCCCCCGCTAACCGCCCCCATATACTTCAAACGCCGCCCAGAGCCGGTCGCTGAAAGGCGGCGGCGCGCAAACCTGAATCATCCGCCCTTCCTCTGGAGCGCGGGGATCGGGAAAGGACAGCAGCC
>JAITHH010000304.1 GCA_031280065.1 Treponema sp.
TTCTTGGTAAAGAAAGGATCGAAGACGCGGCTCAAATCCGCTTCCGCCACGCCGTTCCCCCGGTCGCGTATCAGCGCGGTGATCGTGCCGCCGCCCCGGGAAATTGCCGCCTCCACCGCTTCCGGCGGGCCCCCGCTTTCCAAGGCGTTGCGGATGAGATTCTCGAACACCGACCGGAGCCGCTCCGTGTCCGCGCATACCCAGGCGTCCCTGTCCGATCCAGGGCTGATGATGTCTCTGCCGCAGAGCCGCCCGCCGGTTTCCCCGATGAGTTTGGAGAGATTCAAGGCCGCTGGATTCCCCCTGCCGTCCCGGAGGTAATCATTGACCCGCCGGCTTAAAGACGAGAGGCGGTCTACCTCCTCGTTGATGATGGCCAACTCAGCCCGCCCGTCGTTCTGAACGCCGCTGCCGCAGCCATTCAGGGAAAGCATCTTTTCCAGGATGCCGGTCTGGATGCGGATCGATGAGAGCGGCGTCTTTATCTCGTGGGCCAGCGTCCCCGCGGCGGTTCCCAGCACCACCAGGTTCTTCTGGGCCTCGATCCGCTCCCGGTATTCCCGGTTGCGCAGGTAGAGACGGCGGATGTAGAGCGCCATTGCCAGCAGCGCGATGCTGCACAGGGGAAGCAGCGCGGCAGTCAGCGTCATCGTGCGCCAGTAGGCGGGATGGGTAATATCGATGTAGTAGTAGCCGCCCCGCCTCATCAAGGCCATGAAAGGGAAGCCCTGCTGGCTGAACGTCCGCCGCTGATTCCGGGCGCCCCGCTCCTCTGCCCGCGCCTCTGGAGGAACCGGCGGCACGGGCGTTCCTGGAGGAACAAGTATTCGGGGATCCGGCTCCGGAGGACTGTTGTCAGCGCGGAGGATAAACCGGACGGAATTCCCCCGCCGGTTGGGAATAGTAAACCGCCCGAACCTCCCCGCAGCCGCCCCGCCGGACAGAAACCGCCCTCCGCTTTCCAAAAGGAGCCGTTCATCAAAGACCGGCGGCGCGGTTCCCCAGGTGTAGAGCGGCCTCAAATCGCCGCCGTAGATGGCAAACCCCGCGATCCGCTCGTTCAGTATGGCGTTACCCTCGATCACCGCGCCAAAATTGTCGTGCTGCCGCAGCCCTGTAATCAGCATGTTGAAGATACGCTCGTTCTCATTGTCCCGGACAAGCTCCGCCCCGTGCCGCATACCCCGGATGATAAACACCGCCAGCGCCGAAAGCAGCAGCCACGCCAGAAGAGCCGCGGCAAGAGACCAGGCGCGGCTGGATATTTTCATAGACCGGATACGTTCCCGTAGCATCTTAGCGTAGCCCCCCTTGGATCGAACGGGTTAAGAGCGCCGTACATTCCGCCTCGGACTCAAACACTCCCAGCCCCCGGAGCGTTGAAAGGGCGCTCAAAAAGCCGTAGCGGGCGGTGATAAGCTGGTTCATGTTGTTCCGCATGAGGGATTCGGCGTCGTTGAGGCTTGAAAGGGAATTTTGGGACAAGCGGTACAGTTCCAGGGCGTGTTCAAAGTTTTTCGCCGCGTAATCCAGCGCGCGGGAAGCGGAGCGAATCTGTCCGGCCTGGGCGATGAGATTCATCAGGCAGGTTTGAAGCTGAACGTCCAGCGATTCACGGGCGCCTTGGTAATCCAGGCCGGCCTGGTCAAGGGCGAGAGAACTTCGTTTCACCGCCGCGCCGGTTGCCCAGAAGCCCAGGGGGATGCTGGCGCTGAGGGTCAGTCTGCCCTCGTTCAGGGTGAATGACTGTTCCATGAAGTCGTAAGACACGCCCGCGCCGAAGGACGCGCTGAGGGTTGGTGAATAGCTCCATTGGGCAAGGCTGAGGTTCTGCCGCGCCCTGGCGGTGTTGAGCCCCGCTTTGACCAGGGCGGGATTGCGCTCTTCGATGCTGTCCCAGACGCGCAGGCGGAGCCGCTCAAAGGCGGCCTCGTCCAGCAGGGCCAGCGCTTCGATGAGTCCCTCCAGGGAGCCGAAGTCCGGGCCCTCCAGTTCGGGCAATTCCGTCAAACCCAGGAGGTTTTTCAGCTTTAAGCGGGCCAGGGAAAGGTCCCGGCGGCTTTGACCGCGGGCATTCTCCTGGTTTTCTTTCCGCGCCAGGGCCTCCAGGTAGGCGGCCTCGTTTATCATGCCGTTTTGACGGCGCACTTCCGCGATGGAAAGGCTCAGGGCGGCGGTTTCCAGGGAGCTTTCCGCCGCTTCCAGGTTTGCCAGGGCTTTGAGCACGGTGTAATAGGCCGAATCCACCGCGTCCAGCACCGTATAGTACTCGGCCAGGGCGTCCTGCCGGGCTGACTCGGTATTCAGGCCGTTGATGATCCGCTGAATCGAGAACTTTTTACCGTCCCAGAGCGGCAGGGTTTCTTTCAGCTCCAGGGACGCCCCCGCGCTGACGCTCCCGGCAATGGACGGATCGGGGTTTCCATCACGGTTCCAGAGATTCACCCCCGCGTTCGCCCCCAGGCTGATACTGGGAAGCAGGGAATGGTACTGGGTCTGTTCGTCCAGGGCGCTGCTCTGGAGCGTGATAGCGTACTTGGCAAGGCTCCGGGAGTTGGCCAGCGCCAGGTTCCGGGCGTCTTCCACGGTGAGTTTCCCCTGCTGGGCTGACGCGAGGCCCTGAATCACCAGCGCCAAGGCCAGGGCCGTCTGAATTTTCATACTGCATACCTCGTTCATAGTCTTTCTTTCTATTATATCAGCAAAAATCATGCCAGGAATACGCGCCTGTATCTCCCGTAAACACGGCAAAAGCGGCGGCGGGAGGGGCGGCATTGGCCGGGCGGCTGGGTACTATTTACCCGCTTTGCGCCAGGACTGGGTAAAAATTGCCCGCTAAGGCAACGCTGATTGCGGACCTTCGGGCCGGCGGATGAAACCGCAGATTACACGGATAAAAAGGATAGCACAGATGAATGGAAACAACATCAGTGTCGAACCGCAGGTTCGCAAACCGCAGGTTCGCAATCCGTGTCATCTGCGGGTGCTGCACCGTGCCGCCCTTATTCATCCACGCCCCTTGATGGGGCGCTTTTGTTGGGTGGGGGGCCGGGCGTGAAGCAATGCGCTTTGATAACAAACTACGCTCCCTCATTGTTAATTGCTCATTCCTCCGCATATTGCGAATCCGCGCCCGGCGGTCTATACTCAACGGACAGGAGTAAGCCATGTCTGACGCATTGCGGATTGATTACGAGGAAAACGAACACTATACCTATGCCGATTATCTGA
>JAITHH010000019.1 GCA_031280065.1 Treponema sp.
CGCCAAAATGACGTTTTATGTTATAATGCCAAGAACATGGAAACCTTGATAGCCCTTTGCGGATTGGGCGCCGAAAAAGCAGCCGCTAACGAACTGCGGAAGCTCAAACTGCCCATCAAAGACGCCGGTTTTGGCCGGGTCCGGTTCCAGGCGGACATTGCCGGATGCTACCGGGCGCTCATGGCGCTGCGGACCGCCGACCGGGTCCTGCTGGAGGCCGCTCATTTTCCCGCCGGAGACTTCGACGCCCTGTTTGAAGGGGTGCGGGCGGTTCCCTGGGAACGCTACATCCCCCGGAATATGGGACTCCGCGTTGCCAAAGTCCGCGTCAGAAATTCCCGCCTGGAAGCCGTAACGAGCATTCAGGGCGTGGTACACAAGGCCGCCGCATCCCGGCTCTGCGGGAAGTACGGCCTTGCCCGGCTCCCCGAAGGGGGGAAGAACGCGGAGCTTCGCGTCTACATCGAGAAGGACCAGGCGCTGATCCTGCTGGACCTGACCGGCGAACCCCTGTTCAAGCGGGGCTACCGTACCGAGGGGGGAATCGCCCCGCTGCGGGAGACCGTTGCGGCGGCGCTGATCCTGCTCTGCGGGTGGCGGCGGAAATTCCCCCTTTATGATCCCTTCTGCGGGTCCGGCACTATCGTGATCGAGGCCGCGCTCTACGCCTGGAACGCGGCGCCCGGCTTGGGACGGCGCTTTGCCCTGGCTGACCTGCTCATCGCCGAACCCCGTACCGAGGCGGCCCTGCGTGAAGAACTGCTGGAGGCCGTTGACTGCTCTCATCCCCTCTTCATTTCCGGGAGCGACGCGGACGGACGGGCCGTGTCCCTGGCAAAATCGAACCTTGGGCGGGCCTACGCTCTGGCCCGCGGAGAGAAGCCCGTGCAGGGGATAATTCACCCGCCGGCCCTGCCCTGTTTGCCCTACCTGCGGGTTCTCGACATGCGGGATGCGCGGGCCCCTGACCGTGCGGCGGATCATACCGCATCCCCGGCGGGATTCATCATCACGAACCCGCCGTATGGGAAGCGCCTGGGGGATGCCGCGGCGGCGGAGGCTGCGTACCGCGATATGGCTGATCTGGGCCGGCGCTTCCCCCGGTGGAAACTCGCCCTTATCACCGATCATCCGGGCTTTGAGTCCCACTTCGGCAAAAAGGCGGATTCCTGCCGCGAGCTGACCAGCGGGGCGGCGGACGCCTATTTCTATCAATACGAACAACTGGGGTAGGCGGAATGTCCATTGTGGTGGAGCACGAGAAGCGGCGGCGGGAAATTCTGGAGAAAGCCCTGGATGTCTTTATGGATGAAGGGTTTGAGAATGTAACCTTTCAAAAAATATCCGCCCGCTGCGGTATTACGCGGACAACGCTCTACATGTATTTCAAGAACAAGAAGGAGATTTTCAATTACAGCATCAAGCAGCTTTTGGGGGAGCTTGAGCGGCGCATCGGCGGCATACGCAAGAACCAGGAACTCGACTGCGAAGGCAGGCTCACCCAGGTGCTTACGATCATTATTGACGCGCTGGAAGAGAACCGCCGGCTTTTGACGGTGATTCTGAACTATCTGCGGTATCTGTCCAAGAGCAATTCCAATCCCGATGACCGGGTACGCCGCCGGACGCTGCGGCTGCGTCATATACTGGCCACGATGGTCATTGAGGGGATCAGGGACGGGGAGCTGGCCCCGGTCAATGTCCGCGCCGCAAATGATCTGCTGTACGGCATTATCGAGTCGGCGATTTTCCGGCTGACGATTCTGGAGCGCGAATCAGCGGCGGAATTGAAGCAGGCGGCGGAACTCGCCGTGCGGCGGCTGGCAAGCGGGGGGAGGGGGAAGTCTCCTCCTGCGGGCGTTGCACGGTAACGCCCTGCCCCCTTCTGCGGGGCAAGGCTGATGCTGTTTCTATTTGTCTGCGGCATCCTTTTCATCCGCGTAATCAGCGGTTCCCTGGCAACGGAAGCGGAGGGGAGTAATGCGGTGCGGCGGGCGCCTCTGCCCGCGCACTGCTCAGGCTAAAGCCTTCGCGCATCTGTGTTAATAGGGGGTATAACGAGCGCTACACCGTGCCGCATATTCGGGCTCAACGCCCTGCGGGCGCGATGTTGGGTGTGCACTGCTCAGGCTAAAGCCTTCGCGCAGGTGTGCTAATAGGGGGTATTACGTGCGCTACGGCGGGCCGCATTGTTTGGTCAACGCCCTGGCGGGCGCGTTTGTTGGCCGTCCTTTTCATCAGTGCAATCTGCGGTTCCCTGGTAACTGTCCTTTTTACTACGGAAAACGCAGAAACCGCATGGAAAAGGACTTCTTTTCCGCGTCCCTTCCGTGTCTTCCGTGGTTCGGTTTGATTTAATCAGTGCTTCCTTAGACCGCCTGGACCGTTATACCCATTTCTTCCAGTACACGTACCCAGGCCGGGGAAATTCCCGTGTCGGTGATCACCGCGTCCACCGTGTTCAAGGGGGCGACATAGGCGGGCCGTACATGGCCGAATTTTTTGGAATCCACGAGAAGTATCTTCTGGAGGGATGATTCGATGCAGGCCTGCTTGATATGCACCTCGTATTGGTTGACCGTGGTAAGCCCCATATCCCGGTTGACCCCGGCGGCGGAGAGGAAGAGCTTGGTGGCCCGGATCCGGCGGATCAGGCTTACCGCCTCGGCGGATTCAAAGAGCTGGGTACTCGCGTGGTAGTAACCGCCGCCGAGGATCAGGTTTTCCACGTTTTTCCGGTGAACATCCGCGAGGACGTTCATGGTAAAGCAGAGCACGGTGATGGGACAATTCTGGGGCAGATGCTTGGCCAGCATTTCCGTGGTAGTACCAATATCGATGATGATCGTATCCCCTGGGCTGACCATCCGGGCCGCAGCTTTGCCGATCCGCTCTTTTTCGGGGTTGCTCACCGCCTCCTCAATGGCCACATGGTAATCCGCATCCGGCCCGTTGGAGGAGGAACTGGAATTGTAAATCGCCGCCCCGTGGACCAGGAAAATAATATTGTCCAGCCGCAGCCGCTCCAAATCCCGGCGGATAGTCATCTCCGAGACCCCCAGACTTCCGGCCAGGTCCTTGATGGCGGCGCCGTTCCGCTCCCGGAGGATACTCACCACCTGTTTGAGGCGTTCAATTTTTGGCTGCATATCAGTTTTGACTATACTAGGTATTTCAACAATATAAAACAGGACGCA
>JAITHH010000083.1 GCA_031280065.1 Treponema sp.
GGAAAACGAGGTTTGAGATGCATGAATTTGTGATAACCGCTACCCGCTCGATGACCGGTTACGCCTCGCGGGTGGCTGACCATTTGGCGAAGGTTTTGAAGGTATCGCCGTATTCCTCCCGCTTTGGGATGAGCGGTCTCCAGAATATAAACGGGGCCGGAATCCTGGGGGTTGACCGCTTTGCGGACGGGGAGATGGAAGCGGTGGTCACCTCCTCCATCCGGGGGAAGGATGCGGTGCTCTTTACGAGCTGCGCCCGCAACGAGGCGGGAATCGGCGTCGAGGAAGCCAAGATCGAACTCTACCACACGGTAGACGCCCTCAAACGTTCCCAGGCGGAGCGGATCATCATCTTCGAGCCCTTTGTGTCGTGTTCACGGTCAGACCGGACGTTCCGGCGCAGTTCGGTAGGTCTGTGGGTTCACCTGAAAATTCTCGTGAGTCTGGGGGCGGCCCATGTGATCACCTACCAGCTCCACTCGGACAAATCCAAGTCGATGCTGGACCCGGCCCTCTGCGCAATTGACGATATTCCGGCCATGACCCTGCTCAAGCGTTACCTCTGCGATACCAGCATTCGGAACATTGAAACCCTGGAAACGGTGGTGCGGCCCAAGTGGGCCTTCTGTTCGGTGGATGCCGGCGGGGAAAAGCTGGCCCGGAGTTTCGCCAATACCTTTGGGGCGCCTTTGGTAGTGGCCCACAAACAGCGGGATGTTTCCACGGTGAATACGATCAAATCGATCAATATCCTCTCTGCCGAGCCGCTGAGGGGCAAGACGCTGTGGATCGTGGACGACATGGTGGACACGGCGGGCTCGGTGGAAAGCCTGGTCCGGGCGCTGGCCGGGCATAAGCCGGCGGAGATCAACATCATCGCCGTCCACGCTATCTTCTCGCCGCCGGCCTCGGCGCGGTTGAACGCGCTGGTGCGGGAGGGGCTTTTGAACCGTATTATCGTTACCGACACGGTGCACTGTCCGGGAACAGCAGCCGGGGGCATCCCCAACCTGGAGGCGGTTCCCTCCGCGGAACTGTCCGCCAAGGTGATTGGGGCCATCGTTACCAACCGGTCCATGAACAAGCTGCTGCGGGACTTTGACGCGGAGACGTACCTTAAATCGCCGAATCTCTTTAATACCCCCGAACCCCTGAACAATGATTAATCCCTGCGGCGGGCGGAATTTCCCCGGAACCGGGCCAGGGGCGATCTTCCTCTGCGCCCTTTTGTGGAGCACCAGCGGCCTCTGCATCAAGCTGATCCCCTGGCCCCCGATGGCTATTGCCGGCGGGCGGAGCTTTCTGGCGGTTCTCCTCTTCCTCGTCATCCGGGCGCTGCGCCCTCCGGCTCAACCCTTTGACCGGCGGAGCGTCCCTGCCTGCCTTGCCGGAGGAGCCGCCTATGCCGCGACGATGATAAGTTTTGTCATCGCCAACAAATACAGCTCCCCGGCCAACGTGATCCTGCTCCAGTACAGCGCTCCGGTCTGGGCGGCCCTGCTGGGCTGGCTCCTCATCAAGGAAAAGCTCCGTTGGAAACACTGGCTGGCCTTGTTCATGGCCCTGGGCGGCCTCATCCTCTTTTTCAAGGACGGCCTGGCCGACGGCCTTTCCGGGGCGTCCTTCTTTGGGGACAGTCTGGCGCTGTTTTCCGGGCTTTGCTTCGGCGCTAACTCGGTGTTTATGCGGATGCAGAAGGAAGGGAATCCCGCAGACTCGATGTTCATTGCCCATATCCTCACCGCGCTCTGCTCGATCCCGTTCTTCATCCTCCAGCCCCCAGCGCTGAATCTCCCCAACGGCCTTGGAATCCTCTACATGGGCTTTATCCAGATCGGCGCGGCATCGCTCCTCTTCTCCTACGGCATCAAGCGGGTGAGCGCCGTCCAGTCCATGCTCATCGCCGCCATCGAGCCGGTCCTCAATCCCCTGTGGGTGCTCCTCGTTACCGGTGAAATACCATCGCTCGCCGCCCTCGCGGGCGGGGGCGTCATCATCGCGGCGGTCCTGGTTTCTGCGCTTCCTGAGAAAAAGCCGGTCAGCGGCTGATGAGTGAAAGCGCCGCCATTGCCTCGCGCAGCGGCTCTTCGCTGGTCTTGGCCAGCGGGCCCAGCGGGAGCCGCGTCGGACCGGCGGGGAGCCCCGCCCAGGCCATTGCCGCCTTGATGGGGATGGGATTGGTCTCGATAAAGGCCGCCCGTATCAGGGGCACAAGCTCATAGTGGAGCCGCCGGGCCTCGGCAAAGTCCCCGGACAGACCGGCCCGTACCAGCGCGGCCACCCGGCGGGGAACCAGGTTGGAAATCACCGACACCACACCCCCGCCTCCCAGGGCCATGAGGGGCAGGGTAAAGCCGTCATCCCCGGAGAGCACGGTGAATGACCCGGCCCCCCGCGCAAGGGCGATCTCCCGGATACTATCCCCCATCTGGGTGATGTCCCCGGAGGATTCCTTGACGGCGATGATCCCCGGAATTGCCGCGATCCGTTTCATCAGGGCGATGGGGATGTTCCTCCCGGTCCGGGACGCGATGTTATACACCACGATGGGCAGTCCCTCCGCCGCGACCGCCTGAAAATGGCGAAAGAGTCCTTCGTCATTGGGCTTGTTGTAGTAGGGCGTTACCACCAGCGCCGCGTCTGCCCCCAGGCCGCGGGCCCGTCTGACGTACTTGACGGCGTAGCGGGTATCGTTGGACCCCGC
>JAITHH010000158.1 GCA_031280065.1 Treponema sp.
AGGCGATTCCCGCTTCCAGCGGCGTTTTGAGGGGATGCCCGCAGCCGGCGGCGGACAGAATAGCGGCAAGTTCCTGTTTTTTATGCGCGTTCCCGCTGGCAAACCAAAGGACCATGCCCCTTCCTACCAGTTTTCCAAGGGAGCATCGCTGTCCATCATTTCCGGGAGCGTGTAGACCAGCGTACCCGTCTGGCGCACCCGGAGTTCGGCGATCCCCTTAGAAACCAGCGCATCCAGGTCCTTCTTCGCTTCGTCAATGGAGATATTCGCCGCTAAGGCTACTTCGCTGGCTGTGATGATCCCCTTATTTTCCTTGGCGAGTTTGAGGATGGTATGCTCAACGCGGTCCTTCTCGCGGACGACCCGGCGCTGACCCCCCGTGTGGAAGATAGCATTGCGGATATTCGCTTCCCGTACCTGTCCGGGCAGGGTGAAAAAGTCGTATATCGCGCCGAGCATCCCAAGCCCGCCGGTAAACATCCACAAGAGCCCCGTGGGAATTTTCCCCAGGTAAAACCGGTGAAATCCCAGCGCGCCAAAACCCGAAACGAGCCAGAGCAAATACGCAATCCCGATACTGTACATACCCCTATCATACCTTTACCAGTCCATACTTTACAAGGCTTTCATTTCTTGCTACACTAAGCAATTATGATATTTCCCCTGGAAGAACTAATTGAATATGACGGTAATATGTATGAAATTACCAGCGCCGCCTCCCGCCGCTCGTTTCAGCTTTCCATGCTGCGGGACCCTGACATTGAATTCTACGATGGGAAAGTAGTTTCCCTGGCCGCCCGCCAGATTTTCACCCAGGAAGTTGAATTCCGCCTCGAAGAATAGAGGCGTTCATGGGCGTTAGCGGAGCGGAGGAAGCCGCTGAGATACCGGCGCTGATACTGTTCGGCCCGACCGCAACGGGAAAAACCGAACTGCTGGAGCGGCTTTTTGGGGGGAACTCAGAGGCGGAGATTATCTCCGCGGATTCCATGCAGGTCTATCGCGGCATGGACATCGGCACGGCAAAACCGCCGGTAGCGCTCCGGGCCGCGCTGCCCCATCACCTCATTGATATTCGGGACCCCAGGGAACAGTTTAACGCGGGGGAATTCGTCCGTCTGGCTCAAGCCGCCATAGAGGACATCCGCCGCCGGGGAAAACTGCCGGTAGTTTCCGGGGGTACGGGCTTTTACTTGAACAATCTCGTGCAGGGCCTCCCCGCCGCGCCTCCCTCTGATCCGGCTATCCGCGCCGTCCTGCGGCAAGAACTGGAAGACCGGGGCGCTGCCGCCCTGCGGGAAGAATTAGCCTGCCGCGATCCGGTGAGCGCGGGGCGGATTCACTATAACGATGTCTACCGGCTCCTGCGGGCCTTGGAGGTATTCCGTCAGACGGGCCGCCCCTTGAGTTCCTGCACCCAAACGGGCCGCGCCGGTCCCCGGTATCGCTTTCTCATCCTGGGTATAGACCGGGATCGGGACGAGGTGTACCGCCGCATCAACGAACGCTGCGCACAGATGTTCCGGGAAGGGCTGGCTGAGGAAGTCAAGCGGCTTTGGGAGGCGGGCTGCGGTCCCGCTGATCCGGGCATGAGGGCCATTGGCTACCGGGAATTCTTTGTGGAACCTGAGCCGGGGGTCTTCTCCATCTCATCGGATACCAAGGGGGTAGAGGCGCTGACGGCCCGCAACAGCCGCCGTTACGCCAAACGGCAGTTTGTCTACTTTGCCTCCCTCCCCGGCGCAAAGTGGATCAAGACCGCCGCTGATATCCGGCGCGAGTTAGCCGCCTTTCTTGCACCCCCGCCGGCGGCAGGGATATACTGAATACATGGACACTGACGATCCAAGAGTTGAAGAAAACATTGCGGAGCTGTCCCATATCCTGACGCGGCTGGGGGACGGCGGGCTCATCAAAGATTTCTTCTACGATATTCTCACTCCCTCGGAGCGGGTGGCCATCGCGTCCCGCTGGGCCCTGGTTAAAGCCCTGGACAAGAAAACATCCCAGCGGCAAATCGCCAAGACCCTTGGCGTTTCACTGTGCAAGATCACCAGAGGCTCACGGGAACTGAAAAAGCCCGGTTCCGCCTTCCGCCGGGTACTCGCTTTTCTTTAAAAATGCGGAGTGCCCCCGCCTCCCGCACTCTGCTATCGCCCCTGTCAGCCGCCCTCCCTGAACTAAACACTTACCGGGATAAACGCGAAATTTTCCACGTCAAACAAGCCCTGATCAGTAACCTTGAGCTTGGGCAGAACCGGTAAAGCCATAAAACACAGCGTCATCACCGGCTCGATGGCCCGGTTTATCCCCAACTCCCGGTGGGCCGCCTCGTGAATGGCCCGCAGCTTTTGTTCCACCCATTCGCCGCTCTGATCGCTCATCACGCCCCCCAGCGGCAGGGGCAGAAAGTCCAAGAGCGCCCCGTCCCGGACCAGCGCAATCCCGCCCCCCTTGGCAATGAGCTTTTCCACGGCTATGACCATGTCGCCGTCATCCGCCCCCACAGTAATGATGTTATGGGTATCGTGGGCAATGGAGATCGCGATAGCCCCCCGCGAACGGCCGTAGCCCCGCAGGAGGGCTGTTCCCACGCAGCCCGTGTTGTGATGCCGTTCCACCACCGCGATCTTCACGATGTCCTCGCCGGGGCGGTAGACGAATTCGCCCGCTTCATTCCGCCGCACCCGCGCCCGGCCCTTCTCCGTGATGATGCTTTCCGGGCTCATATCGATCACCTGAACCTCGTCATGGGGGAGCTTGAGGCTGAGTTTCTGCCGGGAGAAATCTTTGACCTGAAACCCGCCCCGCACCGCCGCGTCAT
>JAITHH010000166.1 GCA_031280065.1 Treponema sp.
ATAAGCGCGTCAGGCAGGAGGAGTTTTTTGGAACGGCGTATAGCAATAGCATATTCACGGGCGGCCCGGTCTATTTCCGCCCACTTGAAGCTGGACAAAAGGGCCCGTCCTTCCGCTTCTTCCTCGATAGTCATGCCCGGCTTGGCAAGCGTCTCTATTTCCACCACCAGGTTGATGAATACATCGCACGGCCGCAGCGCGCCTATAAAGGCAAAGAGGTCGAGCTTCTTGTTCATCGCGTCAATAAGGACATTGCTGTCCAGCATAAAGCGGGGTTTGTCCATATCAATCCCTATGCCGTTTTTCCAAATCAGGGTTCCAGGGGTCGCGGTGAGCCCATTCCTCGCGCATGGCGCGGATGTCCTCGATACAGTTCTCCCACGGATTATCCTTCCACGCGCCCTGGGTACGGAGTATCCCGCGAAACATTTTCAATTCATCCTCGTTCGTCAGAGGATGCTGAAGCCGCCGTTCGATTTCGGCGTCAAGTTCAGCAAGCGGGGCTGTATACCAGTATTTGCTGTCCTTAACCGCCTCGCCGCTGCCTGCCGCACGCTGCTCAGGCTGAAGCCTTCGCGCAGGTGGGAGAGCATGGGGGATTACGTGCGCTACGGCAGGCCGCATAGTCCTCGTCAACGCCCTGCGGGTACGGCTGCATACCTTCCAACTGCTTCATGGCATAGCCGGGGGTTTACCTTAAATAATTACCCTCCACTACCGTTCTTGAGTCACTAAACATTACCTCGAATGTACCGCTGCCCGAACCGGAATTGGAATTTGGCTGTACCCTTACATAGTACATAGTGCCGCTTGATAGGTATGGAGTAGTGTAACTCTTGTTGTTGCCGGATAAATTTACCCATTCTCCAAGCATATCGTTAGCGCTGTAGAGCCGTATATACAAACCAGACAGCGTACCAAAATTGACGTGTATGTAATGGGTACCGCCGCTGGCTGGGGAAAATTTGAACCACTGCTCATCACTTGGCGAGGAAAGATTACCATTGGCCCAATTATTGGGGGTAAGTATTGTGATTGCCGTGCCGGGAGCGTACGATGTGGTATTGAACGCTATCCGGTATGTGCCGGGGCGGGAACGCGCCTTTACGTTTACATAGACCATATCCCCTATGTCTACCGGAGAGTATAAGCCGAAGTACCATCTGATACTGCCAATACTGCCGCTGCTGTCATCAATGTTTAAGCCCGCTACAACCTTGTTTTCGTATTCGTCGTACATTTCTACATATACATCGGTCAGCGTACCGAAAGTGATATGTAAAAATTGCGGGTTCGCGGTTAGGCTGAATTTGAACCACTGCTCACCGTTTGATGATGCAATGCTGCTATTGGTCCAGGTGTTGGGAGTCAGCGTTTTTGCGCTCTCTAGTGATTTGCCGTCCTCCATCTTTATAGGCTCTATAGTACAGCCCGTCAGAGAAAAAACCGCCGACGCGAGAATGACGGCACAAACAAAAAAGAGCCCCTGTTTTGTTTTCATAGTTTGTTCCTTGATAAGCCAACGGTAAAATACCCGCCCGCAAGGGCAGGAGTGAGTCGAAATGACCCATGGCATATATTATGACATAAAGGGCAACCAGGTGGAAGCGTATGGCAGACAGAGAACCCCATCCTTATTAGAAGTGATTCCGCTTCCTTGTTGGACGCGGTTTCACTTCCTTGTTAGACGGAATTCTCCGTCCTTGTTGAACGGAGAACTTCACCCTTGTTCAACGGGATTCCCCGTCCTTATTAGAAGTGGTTCCGCTTCCTTGGAGTCATAGATGAACCACCGGGCGGAAGCGCCGGTACTGCCTAGCCCAGCGTCCGGACGGCAACCACGTCTATGCCCGTCCCCTGCCACCCGGTAATCAGCGCGTCGCCGCTCTTGACCGGCAGGCTCACGCGGAGCGCGTAAATGTCCGCCAGCAGCGCGGGAATCCGCTCCTTGGGACAGGGCGCGGAGGTCTTCACCGGAACCCGGCGGCATTCGGGGAAACGGCGCGGCGCATCCTCCCCCCCCTCGCCCTGCCCGGCAATCGCGCAGGTGGCGGTTACCACCCGCTTGGGCGAGCGGACTTCTTCCAGGGCATAGGCCGCGCCCCGGGGACAGCGGTTCCCCGTAACCTCAAGAGACTCGCCGGCGGCGGAGTCAGCGTGAGCAGGCTCGACCGTAAGCTGACAGCCCACGGGACAGACAATACAGGTAAGGGACGGCATCGCGCACTCCTATAGAAGAGAAAATTCCAGAACCGAATCCGGGCCGGGCGCGGCCTGGCTCACACCGTCCGCTTCAAAGTCCTTGGGCCCCAGAGAGAGGCTTATCATCTCCGAAGGCTGAACGTGATTCATCTTGACCCGGCGGATCACCCGGTTATCCAGGCGCAGTTCCAGAACCGCGCCGTTCTTCACGATCAGGGAGCGCAGGTACACCTGGTTCTCCCGCCGCGGACTGAGCTTGCCGGGATTCACGTAGCGCACGTTGGAGCCCGCCTTGACCCGTATCTGCGCCTCCGCGCCCGCGCCCCGCAGCCATTCCGCGGCATAGCGCCCTGCCCGGCGGCTCTCCTCCACTACCCAGTCGGCCAGGTCGTGGACGTGAAGCACATTGCCGCAGGCGAAAATTCCGTCCTGGCTGGTCATCAGGCTCGCGTCCACGAGGGGCCCGCCGGTGGTCCCGTTGAGTTCCACCCCCGCGTCCTTGGAAAGCTCGTTCTCCGGCACGAGCCCCACCGAGAGGAGTACCGTGTCGCAGCCGATGCGGAAGCGCTTGTCCGGGACGAGCGCCCCGTTTTCCATGGGCGTAACCTCCACCCCCTCAACGCGGTCGTTGCCGAAGATGTTCGTGGTGTGGGACGAGAGGTACAGGGGGATGCTGAAGTCCCGCAGGCACTGGACGATGTTCCTCGTGAGGCCCGCAGGGTAGGGCATGATTTCCACCACGGCCTTGACCGCGCAGCCTACCCAGCTCATCCGCCGGGCCATGATCAGGCCGATGTCCCCGGAGCCGATGATCACGATTTCCTTGCCGGGGATATAGCCTTCGATGTTCACCAGCCGCTGGGCAAGACCGGCGGTGTAGACCCCCGCGGGCCGGGAGCCGGGGATGCGCACGTTCCCCCGGTTCCGCTCCCGGCAGCCCATGGCCAGCACCACCGCCCGTGCGCTGATCCGCAGGGCACCCTGGGGGGACACGCAGAAGAGTTCTTTGCGCTCCCCCTGGCTTATGGACCTGACCGTGGCGTTGAGGTACACGGCGGTTTGGGAAGCGGCTATCCGCTCGATCAGGCGTCCGGCGAATTCCGGGCCGGTGAGTTCTTCGCTGAATTCATGGAGGCCGAAGCCGTTATGGATGCACTGCATGAGGATGCCTCCCAGGTGATCCTCCCGGTCGATGAGGGCGGTGGAGAAGCCCGCGGCGTCCAGTTCGAGGGCGGCTGCCATGCCCGCCGCGCCCGCGCCGATTACGGCGGCGTCATATCGTAGGTCTTTCATATATAATTTTGCTCCTATGCGGGGGCGCCGCCCCCGGACCCCCCTCTGGCCAGGCGCGTTGTTTGGAATAGGCGCGGCCCCCCGCTATCTTAATTCTTCCTTTATAACGAAGCTCGTCCCGCCATGTTTGGTTACTTCATTCCAGGACAGCCCCGCCTCGCGCATGATAATCTTGATGATCTTGTACGTGCAAAACCCGCCCTGACAGCGGCCCATCTGAGCCCGCGTAAAGTACTTCACCCCATCCAGCGTATCATGCCCCAACCGCACCGCCTGCACAATCTCCGCCTCGCTCACATTCTCGCAGCGGCACACCACATTTCCCCACGCCGGGTCAGCGGCAATCAACTGGTCCAAATCAAAGGGAGAAAGCTCCCTGGAACGGGGCCGGTCCTCTACAAACGGGTCCCAGCCAGGCTTCTCCGTCAAATCCAACCCCATATTTTTCAGAATGTCCTTGACGTACTCCCCAATCGCCGGAGACGCGGTAAGACCCGGCGACTGAATCCCCGCAGCCTGCACCAGCGCCGGTGCCCGCTTGGAAGCGGCAATATAAAAATCTTCCTCCAGGAACGGACGCAGCCCCGCAAAACTTGTGATCACATCGCCCCGGCTCAACGCGGGAATCATCTTCTTCCCTGAGTCGAGTATCTGCTCCAGCCGTTCCGCGGTGGTGGCGTAATCCTCCTTGCTCTCCGCCGGGTCCGCCGTGGGCCCCACCAGCACCGTGCCCTCCACGGTAGGAATCACCAGCATTCCCTTGGACACCGCCGTGGGCACCGGGAACACCACCCGGTCAGGCCGGGCGCGGGTCAGCCGGTCCATGAGAAAATACTCGCCCTTCCTCGCGCTGATGGTGAATTCCTCCCCGCCGAAGCCCCGTGACACCTCATCGGCAAAGAGCCCCGCCGCGTTGACCGCATAGCGGGCCCGTATCTCCCTGCCATCTGCGGCGCGTATCGTCCACACGCCGTCCCCCCCGCTGCGGCGGGCGGAATTCACCTGAAAGCCGGTGTACAGATGGACGCCGTTCTTCATGGCCGATTCCACCAGGGCGAAGACAAAGCGGTAGGGTTCCACCATGCCGCCCCCGGGCGCGTAGAGTCCGCCCACCGTGTCGCCGGAGAGTTTCGGTTCCAAGTCAAGGAGCCGCTCCCGCGAACACAGCTCGATACCGATGACGCCGTTCTCCACCCCCTGCATATAGAGGTACTCCACAGCCTTCATCTCGTCCTCGTGCAGGGCCGCCACGATGATGCCGCAGCGCTTAAAGGGGAAGTCCAGCTCCCGCCGCAGTTGGTCAAACATAAGGTTCCCCTGGATTTCCAGCCGGGCTTTGAGGTACTTCTTGTTATGGTGAAATCCCCCGTGGATGATTCCCGAATTGGCCTTGGAAGTGCCGAATGAAACGTCTGCGGCCTTTTCCAGAATGGCAACCCGGATACGGTACATGGACAGCCGCCGGGCAATATTGGCCCCGGACACGCCGCACCCGATGACCGCGACATCGTAATCTCCTCCGCTGCCGGGCGGGGGATTACGGTTGGGAACTGTATACGCGCTCATGGTTATTTATTATACGCGAAATATGAGACGTAACAAGGCCGCGTTTGAGTAAAGCGTGGTGCGGGGTGAGTAAAACGGCAATCAGGGGTTGGGAAAACCGGAGCCGCTCAGATACCGCCGCCAGGGGTATTGGAGCCGCCGGATCGACAGCGCAAACCGGCTCGTCTACCGGATCACGGAGACGCATATCGAGATTGTCCAGTGCCGGGCCCATTACGGCGATTAGTTTCTTTATAGTAAATGGCAGGCGGTAAATGGTAAGAGCCTGTTCTACCCGCTTATTCGCCTGCTTCCATGAGGGCAACGCTGATTAAAACAAACCGAACCACGGAAGGTACGCAGAAAGGAAGTCCTTTTCCGTGCGGTTTCCGCGTTTTCCGTGGTTTTAATCCGTGAAATTCCGTGGCCCCTTTTGATAACGCCGGATAAATCAGCGCTTTCCTAGCCGGAGCAGGGCGCGCCAAGCAGCCGCGTCCGCAGGGCGTTGAGGCAGTGTTTGCGGCATGGCGTAGCGTTCGTAATCCCCCATGCTCTCACATATGCGCGAAGGCTTTAGCCTGAGCAGGGCGCGGCCGGAGGGCTTGGCTGTGCGCCCATTGCGAACAACGCGCCTGGCCAGCGGGGGCCCGGGGGAACCCCCGCTTTTCATAACCCCTCTTTCGGGCTACCATAAAACACATGGAAAAAGGAAACCAGGTCTTCTTTGCCGGCATTAAAGGTACAGGCATGTGCGCCCTGGCGGAACTCATGCACA
>JAITHH010000169.1 GCA_031280065.1 Treponema sp.
TTTTTCAAGAGCACGCTGGTCTTGACCGAACCGGGGACAAAGACCGCGGGCCTGACCGCCCCGGCCATGACCCGCTCGCGGCTGCGGTCTTTCAGCCTAAAGTAGTCCCGCACGCTGAGAACCCCGACGATCTCATCCGGCGACTCATCGCAGACCGGGTAGAAGCTGTGCCGCCCCTCCAGGATCGCCGCTTCCCAGGTCTCGCCGCAGTCCTTCAGCTTCAAAAGGTCCACCTCCATCCGGTGGGTCATCACCTCAAGGGCGCTCCGGTTGTCAAATTCAAACACATTGTGAATGATCTCCTGCTCCCCCGCGCCGATGGTGCCCTTCTTGCTGCCCGCGTCCACCATCAGCCGGATTTCCTCCTCGGTAACCGCCTCGTCCTCCGCGTCCGGGTCGATGCGGAAGAGCCGGAGCAGACCGTTAGTCGCCTGGGTGAGGAGCCACACCACCGGCGCAAAGAGCTTTGAAATGGCGAAAACCAGGCCCGCCAGGGCAAAGGCCAGGGGCTCCGCCTTCTTCATGGCCAGGCGCTTGGGAACCAGCTCCCCTAACACCAGGGTAACAAACGAGAGCGCCAGGGTGATCGCCACCAGGGAGAAGGTCTCCAGCGCGGCCCGGGACAGGGGCAAACCCAGTTCCATGAGCCGCCCGGTGAGTTTCCCCGCGAAGTTGTCCGCGGCAAAGGCACTGCCCAGAAATCCCGCCAGGGTGATTCCCACCTGGATAGTGGCCAGGAAGCGGGCGGGCTGCCTGGTCAGGGCCAGGAGCCGCTTGGCCCGCCTATCCCCCCCCGCGGCGGCCAGTTCCAGCTTGGCGCCGTTCACCGAAAGCAGGGCGATCTCCGCGGAAGCGAAGACCGCGTTGGTCAAAATGAGGGCTAACTGGAGGAGTAGATGATTTACCATTCCCCGTATCCGGCGATCACGTCCCGGAAAAAGTAGGCGCTGTCCTTGGGCGTCCGTTTCTGGGTGCTGTAGTCCACATGCACGATGCCGAAACGTTTTGAGTAGCCAAAGGCCCATTCAAAGTTGTCCATAAAGGACCAGGCGTAGTAGCCCTTGAGGTTGATCCCCTCTTTGATGATGTCCGCGCACACTTCCAGGTGCTTTCTGATGTACTTGATCCGCTCCCGGTCATGGACCCGTCCGTCTCCTTCCACTTCGTCCTTGCGGGCATAGCCGTTCTCGGTGATGTAGATGGGCAGGCCGCCTGAAATCCCCGCGATCCACCGGAGCTGGCGGGCGAGGCCCTGGGGAACGATGGGCCAGCCCATGTCGCTGGCATCCTGCCACGATGGTTTGGC
Organism: Treponema sp.; assembly: GCA_031280065.1. The sequence continues at coordinate 1,307 of JAITHH010000169.1, forward strand.
GCTGTACTTGAAGGGAGCGTCCGGGTCAACGGCCACGGGGCTCTCGTTGTAGTAATTCACCCCGATAAAGTCGATTGGTTCGGCGATGGCCTCCAGGTCTCCCGCCTGGATGGGCAGACTCAGGCCCAGGTCTTTGATAACCGCTTCCGGGTAGCCCTTGCCCAGGACGGGCAGCATGAAGACCTCGGTTTCCAAAGCCCTGGCAATGCGGGCCGCTTCTTGGTCTGCGGGCCGGGCTGTGGCGGGCCGGGGAGTGCTGGGATTCCAGGTGATGCCCATGGGCGCTTTGAGGCCGGTTTTGCGGTAGGCCCGGACCGCGAGGCCGTGGGCGAGGTTCAGGTGATGCACCGCCCGCAGGGCCGCGCCGCTGTCTTTGATCCCCGGCGCGTGAACCCCGGCCAGGTAGCCCAGGTAGGCGGCGCAGAAGGGCTCGTTGAGCGTGATCCACTGATCCACCGCATCCCCCAGTCCGGCGAAGCAGACCTTGGCGTATTCCTCAAAGGCTGGGACGATGGCCCGTTCCGCCCACCCGCCCGTATCCTGCAATACCTGGGGCAGGTCCCAATGGTAGATAGTGGCGCAGGCCAGGATGCCGTGCCGGTGGAGTTCTTCGCAGAGGGCCCGGTAGTAGGCAATCCCTTGGGGATTCACCGCGCCGGTTCCGCCGGGGATGACCCGCGGCCAGGCGATGGAGAAGCGGTAGCTTTTGAACCCAAGCTCCGCCATCAGGGCAATATCTTCTTTATAACGGTGGTACTGATCGCAGGCCACCGCGCCGTTTTCACCACCGTAGACCGCGCCGGGAACCCTGGCAAAGGAGTCCCAGATACATTCGCTTCTGCCGCCTTCGTTTACCGCGCCTTCAACCTGATAACTGGCCGTGGCGGTTCCCCACAAAAAATCCGCTGGAAACGTTAATCTTGGCATTGTAACCTTCCTTAAAGTGATATGCCTTATTTTACCCCATCAAGGACGGTTGCGCTACACTCCATAGATTTGAGTTTGCCCGGCAAAAAATCAGCTAATTCCTTACCGGGCAAACAATTACAATCGGAATTCCCTGACCATTTCAATTTGTCAGGAATAGTTATGGGGTGACTGATACCCCAAAGTACTTTATGATTATTTTATGAAAGATCTGCTTATTCAGGGAGCCCTGACGGTAACAGAAAATGCCGAGACCGTCTGCGATGTGCTCTGCTCCGGCGGGCGTATTAAGATGATAGCGCCCCATATCCCCGCTTCCGAGGCTGGGGAATGTATCGACGCCCAGGGGAAAATGCTGCTCCCCGGCGGCGTGGATGTCCACACCCATCTCAACCTGGATACCGGAAGCGCCGTGGCCAGCGATGATTTTTATACCGGCACCGTGGCCGCCGCCTGGGGGGGAACCACTACCATTGTGGATCATCCCGCCTTTGGGCCCAAGGGCTGCTCCCTGGATCATCAGATCCGCAAGTACCAGTCCCTGGCAAAGGGCAAGGCAGTGGTGGATTACGGCTTCCACGGGGTGATTCAGCATGTGGACGAGGCTGTTCTGGAAGGAATGGCCGGCCTCCGGGACGAGGGGATCAGCAGCTGCAAAATCTACCTGACCTATGACTATAAACTTTCCGACGCGGATGTGTTTCAGGTCCTGGAGGCCGCAGAGCGGCTGGGGGTTCTGATCACGGTACACGCGGAAAACGACGGGGTGATCGGCTTACTGCGGAAACGCTTCAAGGAGGCGGGGAAGCTGTCAGCCCGGTATCATCCCCGCTCCCGTCCGGCGGAGTGTGAAGCCGAAGCGGTGAACCGGATGATCCTCCTGGCTGAAATGGCCGCCGCGCCCCTCTACATCGTGCACCTCAGTACCTGGCTGGGCCTGAGCTATATTCAAAGCGCCCGGCAGCGGGGCGTCAAAAACCTCTACGCGGAAACCTGTCCCCAATATCTCTTTCTGGACGAAGGTCTATACCACAGCGAGGGGAACGGGGGTCTTAAATATATCATCTGCCCTCCCCTGCGGGGCGAACAGGACCGGGAGAGCCTTTGGGCGGGCTTGAACGAGGCCATTGATACGGTAGCCACGGATCACTGCCCCTTCTTCTTTGAAACCCAAAAACTCCGGGGAAAGGACGACTTTACCCGCTGCCCCAGCGGCGCGCCGGGGGTTGAGGAACGGCTGCCC